>NZ_LZLU01000237.1:0-1173 GCF_001673415.1 Mycobacterium sp. 1165196.3
CCGCACGGTGACGACGCTGGTCGACCAGGGGGTGTTGCACGCGCTGACGCTCGAGGGCGGCGTGACGACCTACGGGCTGGCCACCGCGCCGCACCATCACGCGGTATGTACGAACTGCGGCACCATCATCGAGGTGCCCGCCCGGCAGCTGAGTTCGGCGCTCGAGCACGCGATGGCGGGCAGTTCCTTCGCGCTCTCGGAGGCGGCGGGGCTGACGTTGCACGGCCTGTGCCCGCAGTGCCAGGACGACGAGGGCGACGCGCGCTCGCGCCTGCGCTGAGGTCAGCGCAGGCCCAGTAGGGCGTTCTCCACCACCTCGGGCAGCGCCGGATGGATCCAGTACTGGCCGCGGGCCATCTCCGGCGCGGTGAGTCCGAAGCTCATGGCCTGGACCAACGGCTGAATGATCGACGATGCCTGGGTTCCCATGATGTGCGCGCCCAGCAGCCGCCCGGTCCCGCGCTCGGCGATGAGCTTGACGATCCCGGTGGTGTCCTCCGACGCCCAGCCGTAGGCGACGTCGGCGTAGTCCTGAATCTTGGTCGAGATCTTGAAACCCTGTGCGATGGCTTCGTTTTCGGTCAGCCCGACGTAGGCGATCTGCGGATCGGTGAACACCGCCGACGGCACGTAGCGGTGGTCGGTGAGTGCCATCGCGTCGGTGTCGTCCCAGTCGCAGAGCAGGTTGTGCTGCACGACGCGCGCCTCGTGGTTGGCGACATGCTTGAGCTGATACGGCGAGGAGACGTCGCCGAGGGCGAAGACGCCACGCGCCGTGGTGCGCTGGTAACAGTCGACGGCCACCAGGCCGTCCTCGACGGCGACACCGGCCTGCTCGAGGTCGAGTCGATCGGCGTTGGAGACCCGCCCGGTCGCCACCAGCAGCGCGTCGGCGAGCACCGTGTGCCCGTTGTCGAGTTCCACCGCGACGTCCGAGCCCCGGTTCTCGGCGCCCACGACGTTGCGGTGGGTGTGCAGCTCCCATTTGCTCGACGCGATGCGGGTGAAGCGCTTGCACACGATGTCGTCGCAATGCCGCAGCAGGGCAGAGCCCCGGATCACCAGGGTGACCCGCGAGCCCAGCGAGGAGAAGATGTGGGCGAATTCGGCTGCCACGAAGCCGCCCCCGACGATCACCAGATGCTCGGGCAGCTCCGAGATTCGCATGATCGT
>NZ_LZLU01000238.1:0-14378 GCF_001673415.1 Mycobacterium sp. 1165196.3
CGGACCAGCAGGTCGGCGTGGGCGAACTGCAGCCGGGGAATGCCGGCCAGCGCCTGGTAGCCGCGCGGGCTGACCGCCGAATCCTGCGCCTCGGTGGTGGTCGGATACCCGAAAACCTTTGCCAGGATGGTGAAGTCGAGCAGCTCGGTGTCCGACAGCGCGTCCAGCTCATCGAGCGTGGCGGTCATCTGCGCCTCGGACAACGGCTCCGGGCTGGCGTGATAGTCGCGCACGATCAGTTCCCGGGCGTTGTCGTTGCCGCCGAGCAGCTCGTCGAGCTGCAGCCGCAGCTGGCGGCCGTCGGTGCCCAGTTCGACCACGTCGTTGTCGATCACCTGGCCGATCCGGCGGACCAGCTCGAGCCGCTGCACCACCGTCATGACGTCGCGCAGCGTGACGAAGTCCTCGATCTCGGCGCGCGACAGCTGCCTGCTGACCTCGTCGAGCCTGATCTTGTACCGCTCCAGGGTGGCGATGGCCTGGTTGGCCCGCGACAGGATGGTCGCCGAGTCCGCCACCACGTGGCGCTCCCCGCCGACGTAGACGGTCACGATGTTCATCGAATGGCTCACCGAGATCACCGGGTAGCCGGTCTGGATCGCCGCCCGCTCCGCCGACCGGTGCCGGGTCCCCGACTCGTCGGTGGCGATCGACGGGTCCGGGACCAACTGCACGTTGGCCCGCACGATGCGGCTGCCGTCGGTGGACAGCACGACGGCGCCGTCCATCTTCGCCAGCTCGCGCAGCCGGGTGGGCGCGTAGCGCACGTCCAGCGCGAACCCACCGTCGCAGATGGCCTCGACGGCCTCGTCGTTGCCGAGCACGATCAGGGCGCCGGTGCGGCCACGCAGGATGCGTTCCAGGCCGTCACGCAGGCCGGTGCCCGGAGCCAGGCGGGCGACGGTTTCACGCAGGGTCGGACGAGTCACAGCATGTCATTCTTCAGGCCCGACGCGTCATGCGTCCAGCCATGGCGGGTTTGCGGGAGCGCCGCCGCGGTGGTCGGCGATGTCGATCATGTGCTCCAGCGCCGCCACGATGGTGGGCGCGCGCAGCGCCCGCATCCCGTTCGGCACGATCTCGCGCCGGGGGTCGTCACCGTCCGGGATGAGCGCGATGGAAAACCCCTGGCGAGCGGCTTCGCTCAGCCGCCGCTCCATGCCGCTGACCCGCCGCAAATCTCCAGCCAGTCCCACTTCGCCGATCATCACCGCAGTGGTGGGCAGCGGCAGGCCGGTGAGCGCTGACGCCAGCGCGACCGCGACCGCCAGATCCGACGATGGATCGGTCAGCCGCATGCCGCCGACCGTGGACAGGTAGATGTCGTTGATGCCGACGGGCAGCCTGGCGTGCTTTTCCAGTACCGCGGTGATCATCGCGGCCCGGGAGTGGTCGATGCCGCTGACGGCGCGGCGCGGCGAGCCGCCCGCCGGCGTGGCCAGCAGCGCCTGTACCTCGCCGATCAGCGGCCGTTTGCCGTCCAGTGTCACCGTGATCGCGGTGCCCGGCACCGGGGCCGGACGCTGATCCAGGAACAGGTTCGACGGGTCGGCGACGCCCTCGATCCCGTTGTCGTGCAACAGGAAACAGCCGACCTCGTCGGCCGCCCCGAACCGGTTCTTGATCCCCCGGACCATGCGCAGCGAGCCGTTGCGGTCGCCCTCGAAGTGCAGCACCACGTCGACGAGGTGCTCGAGGGAACGCGGCCCGGCGATGGCCCCGTCCTTGGTGACGTGCCCGACCAGGATCAGCGCGACGCCGTTGGTCTTGGCCGCCGCGGTCAGGGCCGACGTCACCGCGCGGACCTGCGTGACGCCGCCGGCCACACCGTCGGCCTCGGTGGTGGACATGGTCTGCACCGAGTCCACGATCACCAGCGCGGGCCTGACCGTCGCGATGTGCTCGAGGACGGTGTGCAGGTCGGATTCGGCGGCCAGGTAGAGCTCGTCGCTGCCGCAGCCGATGCGGTCCGCGCGCAACCGGATCTGGCCCGCCGACTCCTCACCGGAGATGTACAGGGCGCGGCGGCCCGCTTTCGCCCAGCGATGCGCGACCTCGAGCAGCAGCGTCGACTTGCCCACGCCGGGATCGCCGGCCAGCAGCGTGACCGAGCCGGGCACCACGCCGCCGCCGAGCACGCGGTCGAGTTCGTCTACCCCCGTCGTGCGGTGCTGGCTGGCGTTGGGCTCGATGGATGTGATGGGCACGGCCGGCGCCGCCGTGGCCAGGGCGCCGCGACGGCCGGCGACCGCGCTGAGCACCGGGACCTCGTCAACGGTGCCCCAGGTGCCGCACTCCATGCAGCGGCCGACCCACTTCGCGGTGACATGCCGACATTCCGAACAGCGGTATTGCGAGCGCGCGGTTGCCACGCCATGACGGTATCGAGCCGCTACGACAAGCCCGTGTCACGACAGGCGGTTAGCCCGCCTGGTTTTGCTGCGGCGGCGTCAGCCCGGCCGAGATCGGCACCGCGACGGTGGCCTGGCCGGCCTTCTCGAAATTGAAGGTGAAGTTGTAGGTCAGCCCGTTAGAGATGGGCTTGGCCAAATTGATGGTCGCCTTGGCCGCGGCGGTGTTCGAACCGACCGGACCCGGCGCCACCTTCTCGCCGTCGGGCGTGCCGATGAACAGCGATCCACCGGCGGGCAGGCGGGCGTCGCCGCTGACCGTCACCGTGCCGATGTCGCTGGTGATGCCGACGAGCCGGTCGGGCGTGTTCGGCGACAGGTTGACGGCCACCAGCACCAGGTCCACGGTGCGGCCCGGCTGCAGGTAATCACCGCTTTGGTAGGCCTGGATCCGGATGTTGCGCAGCGCCACGTTGTTGAACGTGACCTTGTTGCCGTTGATGGCGGGCTCCTGGACCGCCATCTGCGAGACCTGTCCGGCTCCGCAACCGCTGAGCAGAGCGGCCAGGACGGCCATCACGCCGGCGACGGCGAGCGCGGGAAGGCCGAGGCGGATCTTGAAGCGGTTCACTCTCTCGAGCCTCCTGCTGAGCCGGTTCGACTGATGCAACTATGCACAGTAGTAGGAAGGTCTTGCGCGCGATAGCGCGGGGCGCCAGACCAGCGCCGGAGCGCCGTAACAGCCGTCCTCGAGGCCGCCGCCGGGCCGCGCCGGGGGCGTTGGTAATGTGCTGCACTGCACGACTTGGTCCGCATGTCAACCCCTAATCTGCGCGTGTTGTGCCCCTGACCTGCATCGTTGCTTCGCGCGTAGTTAGGCGGCCGTGTTAGGATGAAGTAACGAAAGGGGCTCGAATCAGATGATCTTCAAGGTCGGCGACACCGTTGTTTACCCGCATCACGGTGCTGCGTTAGTCGAGGCGATCGAAACCCGGACGATCAAAGGGGAGCAAAAAGAATATCTCGTCCTGAAGGTGGCGCAGGGCGACCTGACCGTTCGAGTTCCCGCCGAGAACGCTGAGTATGTGGGTGTCCGCGACGTCGTCGGACAAGAGGGTTTGGACAAGGTTTTCCAGGTGCTGCGGGCCCCGCACACCGAGGAGCCGACCAACTGGTCGCGCCGCTACAAGGCCAACCTCGAAAAGCTTGCTTCCGGCGATGTCAACAAGGTCGCCGAGGTAGTCCGCGACCTGTGGCGTCGCGATCAGGAGCGTGGCCTGTCGGCCGGCGAGAAGCGCATGCTGGCCAAGGCCCGCCAGATTCTGGTCGGCGAGTTGGCGCTGGCCGAGAGCACTGACGACGCCAAGGCGGAGACCATCCTCGACGAGGTTCTGGCCGCCGCTTCCTGAAGGTCCTGACACTCCGTTGGTCCCGCAGCCGGGGTTGGTCCCGCAGCCGGGGTTGGCCCCGGAGACGGGCACGTCAGGCAACGTAGTCGCAGTCGTCCCCGCCGCAGGGTCGGGCGAACGACTGGCCGCAGGTATTCCCAAGGCATTCTGTTCGGTCGACGGCCGTACGTTGCTGCAGCGCGCCGTCGCCGGTTTGTTGGCAGCCGGGGTGGTTGATCAGGTCGTGGCGGCCGTTCCCGCCGACCGGATCGACGAGGCCGGGCGGGTGCTGGCTGATGACGTCGAGGCCGGCCGAGCCACCGTCGTCGCCGGCGGGACCGACCGCACCGAATCTGTGCGCCTGGCCCTGGCCGCCGTCACAGCCGCCCCCGAGTACGTCCTCGTGCACGACGCCGCGCGTGCCCTGACGCCCCCGTCGCTGGTGATCCGCGTGGTGGAGGCGCTGCGGGCCGGCCACGACGCCGTGGTGCCGGCCCTGCCCCTGCATGACACCATCAAGGCCGTGGACGCCAACGGAGTGGTGCTCGGGACGCCGGAACGCGCCGGGCTGCGTGCCGTGCAGACCCCGCAGGGCTTCGCGACCGGTCTGCTGTTGCGTGCCTACGGGGCCTACCGGGCCGGTGGCGGCGTGGGTTTCACCGACGACGCGTCGCTGGTCGAGCATGTCGGTGGCCAGGTCCAGGTGGTCGACGGCGACCCGCTGGCATTCAAGATCACCACCCAGCTCGATTTGCTGCTGGCCGAGACCGCCGTGCGCCGGTGAACGCCGTGCCGCCGCTTCCCCGGGTGGGCCTGGGCGTCGATGTGCACCCGATCGAACCGGGACGGCCGTGCTGGCTGCTGGGTCTGCAATTCGGCGACGCCGACGGCTGCGCGGGGCATTCCGACGGCGACGTGGGGGCGCACGCCCTGTGTGACGCGGTGTTGTCGGCGGCCGGGCTCGGCGACCTCGGGACGGTGTTCGGGGTCGACGATCCGCGCTGGAAAGGCGTCAGCGGCGCCGACATGCTGCGCCATGTCGCGGATCTGGCGTCGCACCACGGTTTCCGGGTCGGTAACGCCGCCGTACAGGTCATCGGCAACCGGCCGAAGGTCGGTCCGCGCCGCGCCGAGGCGCAGCGGGTGCTGTCGGAATTGCTGGGCGCGCCGGTGTCGGTGTCGGCGACGACGACCGACGGGTTGGGGCTGACCGGACGCGGTGAGGGCCTCGCCGCGATCGCCACCGCGCTGGTCGTCTCCACCGGGTAAGCCCGCGCAGCGCCGGGCGCCGGGGAACTACCCGGTAAGCTGGCACGTCGTGACCGATCAGGCCCGCTTGCGGCTACACGACACGGCAACCGGCGCCGTGCGTGATTTCGTTCCGCTGCGCGAGGGTCACGTCTCCATCTACCTGTGTGGTGCGACGGTCCAGGGCCTGCCGCACATCGGCCACGTCCGCAGCGGCGTGGCCTTCGACATCCTGCGCCGATGGCTGATCGCGCGCGGCTGCGACGTTGCGTTCATCCGCAACGTCACCGACATCGACGACAAGATCCTCAATAAGGCCGCCGCGGCGGGCCGGCCGTGGTGGGAATGGGCGGCGACCTACGAGCGGGCCTTCAGCGCCGCCTACCACGCCCTGGACGTGTTGCCGCCGTCGGCCGAGCCGCGGGCCACCGGGCACATCACCCAGATGGTCGAATTAATGGGACGGCTGATCGAAACCGGTCACGCCTACGCCGCCGGCGGCGACGTGTACTTCAACGTGCTCAGCTATCCCGAATACGGGCAGCTGTCCGGGCACAAGATCGACGACGTCCATCAGGGCGAGGGCGTGGCCACCTGCAAACGCGATCAGCGCGATTTCACGCTGTGGAAGGCCGCCAAGCCCGGCGAGCCGTCCTGGCCCACCCCGTGGGGTCGCGGCCGCCCCGGGTGGCACCTGGAATGTTCCGCGATGGCCCGCACCTATCTGGGGCCGGAGTTCGACATCCATTGCGGCGGAATGGATTTGGTCTTCCCGCACCACGAGAACGAGATCGCCCAGAGCCGCGCCGCCGGCGACGGGTTCGCCCGCTACTGGCTGCACAACGGCTGGGTAACGATGGGCGGCGAGAAGATGAGCAAGTCGCTGGGCAACGTGCTGGCCATACCGGCGCTGCTGCAGCGGGTGCGCGCGGCCGAGTTGCGCTACTACCTGGGCAGCGCCCACTACCGGTCGATGCTGGAGTTCTCCGAGACCGCGCTGCAGGACGCGGTGAAAGCCTATGTCGGCGTTGAGGAATTCCTGCACCGGGTGCGGGTGCGGGTCGGCGGCGTCGAACCCGGGCAATGGACCGCACGCTTCGCCGAGGCCCTCAACGACGACCTGGCCGTGCCGGCCGCGCTGGCCGAGGTGCACCAGGCGCGCGCGGAGGGCAACCGGGCGCTCGACTCCGGCGACCACGACGGCGCACTGCGGCACGCCGGCGCGATCCGCGCGATGATGGGCATCCTGGGCTGCGACCCGCTCGACGAGCGCTGGGAGACCCGCGACGAGACGTCGGCGGCGCTCGCGGCCGTCGACGTGCTGGTGCAGGCGGAGCTGGAGAATCGGCAGAAGGCGCGCGCGGAACGCAACTGGGCGCTGGCCGACGAGATCCGCGACCGGCTCAAGGAGGCCGGCATCGAGGTCACCGACACCGCCGACGGGCCGCAGTGGTCGCTGCAGGCCAGTCCAGAACAGTAGGGGCCGAGTAGATGGCCGGCAACTCGCGCCGCCGCGGGGCGATACGCAAAGAGGGCACCAAGAAGGGCCCGACCGTGGGTTCGGGCGGCCAGCGCCGCCGCGGCCTGGAAGGTCGTGGCCCCACCCCACCCGCGCACCTGCGCCCCAACCATCCGGCCGCCAAGCGCGCCAAGGCCCAGAGCCGTCGGCCCACGCGGGGCAAGACCGACGAATCCGAGACGGTGCTGGGCCGCAACCCGGTGCTGGAGTGCCTGCGGGCCGGGGTGCCGGCCACCGCGCTCTACGTGGCGCTGGGCACCGAGGCCGACGAACGGCTCACCGAATCAGTCACTCGCGCAGCCGACTTGGGCATCTCGATCCTGGAGGTGCCGCGCACCGATCTGGACCGGATGACCGCCAACCATCTGCATCAGGGCATCGCCTTGCAGGTGCCGCCGTACAACTACGCCCACCCCGACGATCTGGTCGCCGCCGCGCTCGCCTCGCCGCCGGCGTTGCTGGTCGCGCTGGACAACATCTCCGACCCCCGCAACCTGGGTGCCATCGTCCGCTCGGTCGCCGCGTTCGGCGGCCACGGCGTGCTGATCCCGCAGCGGCGATCGGCCTCGGTGACCGCGGTGGCCTGGCGCACCAGCGCCGGGGCCGCGGCGCGCATCCCGGTGGCGCGGGCCACCAATCTGACCCGGACACTGACGGATTGGGCCGGTCGTGGGCTGCGGGTGATCGGTCTCGACGCCGGTGGTGACACCACGCTCGACGACATCGACGGCACCGATCCGCTGGTGGTCGTCGTGGGATCGGAAGGCAAGGGGCTGTCGCGGTTGGTGCGGCAGAACTGCGACGAAGTCGTGTCCATCCCGATGGCCGGGGACACCGAATCGCTGAACGCGTCGGTGGCCGCCGGGGTGGTGCTCGCCGAAATCACCCGCCAGCGCAGGGGATGAGTGATCGCGCGCCTGGCCGCCGCGTTGCTGATGCTGGCGGTGCTGCTCGCCGGGCCGGCCACCGCGCGACCGTCGGAATTCGACCTGCAGGCCCATCGCGGCGGGCGAGGCGAGACCACCGAGGAATCGCTGCGCGCGTTCGCCAAGGCGATCGAATTGGGCGTCAGCACATTGGAATTGGACATCGTCATCACCAAGGACGGGCAACCGCTGGTGTGGCACGACCCGACCATCGAGGCCGAAAAGTGCGCCGACACCGCGCCCGCGTTCGCCGGTGACCCGCAGTATCCATACGTGGGCAAGCTCGTGCACGAGCTCACCCTCACCCAGGTCGACACCCTGGACTGCGGGCGCCCGCTCGCCGACTACCCCCAAGCCGAAGTGGTGTGGGGCAACAAGATCGCGACGCTGCCGCAGGTTTTCGCGCTCGCCGACTCCTACCGCGCCGACGCCGTGCGCTACAACATCGAGACCAAGGTGGAGGCCGACCGCCCCGGCGCATCGGCCGAGCCGCAGGAGGCCGTCGACGTGATACTGGCCGCGGTCAGGTCGGCGGGCAAGGCCGACCGGGTGGAGATTCAGAGCTTCGACTGGCGCACCCTGCCGTTGGTGCGGCACGCCGAGCCGTCAATTCCGTTGGTGGCCTTGTACGACCAGCACACCTGGGCGCCGGACTCGCCCTGGCTGGGCGGAGTGAATCCCGCGTTCGTCGGCGATCCCCTGATCGGCGCGCGGACGGTGGGCGCGGACATCGTCTCACCCGACTACCGGCTGGTCTCCGGCCAGCCGTTCGTCGACCGCGCGCATGCGTTGGGGCTCAAGGTGATTCCCTGGACCGTCGACGACGCCGCCGCCATGCGCCGGCAGATCGGTTACGGCGTCGACGGCATCATCACCGATTACCCGACGTTGTTGCGTACCGTGCTCGCCGAACTGTCGATGCCGTTGCCGCCGGCCTACCGGCGGGGCTAGCGGGGCACGCTCCCCGCCAGGTCACCGTTCGCGCGAGCCGGCTGGTTGTCGCCGCGTCGCGGCCGGCGAAGGTTGGCCAGCGCGGCACGCCACATCATCGTGGGGTGCAGCAGCCGGTCGGCGGGGTCGATGAGCGCGGTGACCCTGACGAACCGATCGACCGCGATCGCGTCGTATTCGGCGGCGGTGAGGATGCGGTCGATGTAGCCGTTGAGCAACCGGGTGAGTAGCGGTGCGGTGCCCTCGATTTCGGGTAGGCACAGGTCGGGGTTGGCCGACAGCTCCCAGGCCTGGCGGATCGGCACGGTGGCGGCCCGAAAGAATCGCCGGGCCAAATCATCTGTGCCGCAGGACAAGCAGTCGCGCAGCGCCAAGGCCTCCAGCGCGGCGACGGTCATGCCCTGGCCGTAGATCGGGTTGAAGCTGCAGATCGCGTCGCCGATGACCAGCAGGCCCTGCGGAAAGCGTCGCATCCGGTCGTAGCGGCGCCACTGGCTGGACGGTTGGACGTGCCGGGTGGGCTCCCCGAGGGGTTCGGCGGCCCGGACCGCGGCCAGCAGGCGGGCCGGTGCGCAGTCCTCGACGAACTCGCACATCGACGCCAGGTCGGTGAGCGGCGCGTGGCCCGCGATGCCGTAGACGGTGAACGTCCACGTGTCGTTCTCGCAGTTCAGCATGCCCACACCACGCGGCCGGCCGGGCACGGCTCCCACGATGAACCCGAATTCGTGCAGCACGTCCGGTGCCATGCGCAGGAATTGGCTCACGTAGGTCAGGCGCACCGGGACGTGCACCTCGGTCGGGCGTTCGTAGCCCAGGGCATGCAGCCATGCCGGGGTCCTCGCGCCGCGCCCGGTGGCGTCGACCACCAGATCCGCGCTCAGTGCGAGGTCTTCGCGGGTGCGGCGGTTGACCACGCGGGCGCCGGTGACGCGCCGGCGGTCCGGCGTCGTGGTCAGGTCGACGACGTCGTGGTCGTCGAGCAGCGTGATGTTGGGCATCCGGCGCAGGCGCGCGCGGACGTGCTCCTCGAGGAAGGGCCGGGTCGCCAGGTGCACGGCGAACGAGGGGGCGCTGCCCGAGCGCGCCATCAGGTGCCCGCCCAGGTCGTAGTGCACCCGGGACAGATCCTGGCCGTCGGTGTGGTGTGCGCCGTCGATGACCAGCTGATCGAGGATGCCGGGGAACAACTGCTCGAGCACCTGCCCGCCCCGGGGCAACAGCCCGTGCAGATGCCGGCCCTGCGGCACGCCCCGGCGCGCGGTCGCCGTTTCGGGCGCGATGTCGGGCAACGGATCGCGCTCCACCACCGTGACCGTGCCGAAGAACTCGCTGAGCGATCTCGCGGCCAGCAGACCGGCCATGCTCGCTCCCAATACCAGTGCGTGATTTCCGATCTTTGCCATAGCCCACCGCTCTTGTTGACCACACGTCCGACAAAACTCATGCTCACGGGCGCCGAGGCGGGCCGACAGCGTAGTCGACTACGCGATTGCTGCGGGTCGGGTGCACATCGGGCCACCCAAAGGCCGGCAAAGCCTCCCATCCGATGCGTGCGCGCCGTTATAGTCGCCGAGTGATCGGCGCCGAGCCGCTGACGGGGCGTGACAGCGAACTGGGAATCATTCGCCGCGCCCTGGGTGCGGGTGCCAAACACGCGGGCGTCGTGCTCGCCGGAGCCGCCGGCGTCGGCAAGACCTGGTTGGCCCACGAAGTGCTCAAGCGTGCCCAGGCGTCGGGGCAGCGGACGCAGTGGATCGTCGGCACCGACTCGGCGCAGGCGTTGCCCCTGGGGGCCTTCATCGGCGCGATGACCGAGGCTTTGAACGAGGCGCAGTCCGATCCGCTGACCGATGTGCGCCGCGTGATCAATTCGTTTGTCGCCCAACAGCGGCAGCGCCGGGTGCTGATCGGGGTCGATGACGCGCACCTGCTGGACGGGCTGTCCGCGCTCGTCGTCCACCAGCTCGCGCAGTGCGGCGGGGTCCGGCTGGTGGTCACCGTCCGGACCGGCAGCGACGAACCGGACGCGGTGACGGCATTGTGGAAAGACGGCCTGTTGGAACGGCTTGATCTCGAACCGCTTTCGGCGGCGGCGACCCGTGAGGTCATCGAGACCAAGCTGGACGGCCCGGTCGACGCGCGCAGCGCGGCGCGGTTCCAGAAGCTGACCGGCGGCAACGCCCTGTTTCTGCGGCAGCTCTTGGCCGACCAGGTCGCCGCGGGGCGGATGCGCAAGACCGCCGGGGTGTGGATGTGGGACGGCGACGTCGCGGTCTCGGCGAGCCTGTCCGACACGGTGGGCCGCCAGATGGGCCGGCTCGGCCCGCGGGTGGCGATGGTGATCGACACGCTCTCGCAATGCGAGCCGCTGGCCGTCGAGGTGCTGTGCGATGTGGTGCGGCGCCGCGACCTGGCCGAGGCCGAGCAACTGGGCCTGGTCAACATCGAACGCACCGGCGCCGGCTTGACGGCCCGGCTCGCCCACCCGCTGTTCGGTGAGTTGCGCCGCGCCAGCGCGGGCGAGCTGTATCTGTCGGAGATCCGGGGCAGGCTGGCCACGCGACTGGCCGACGTGGGCGACGCAGACATGCAGGCCACGGTGCGCCGCGCGCTGCTGCGCCTCGAGTCGGACCTCGACCCCGACCCCGACCTGTACCTGGAATCGGCACGGCACGCGATGACCCTGCTGGATCTGGAGTTGGCCGACCGGTTCGCCACCGCGGCCGCCCAAGCCGGTGCGCCGGGGGCCGCCGGGGTGCGGGCCATGAACCTCGCGCTGCTGGGGCGGGGCGAGGCGGCCGAGTCGGCGCTGCGCGCCTTGGCCGACAGCGACGTGCCCGACCGCCACCACTGGGCGACGGTGCGGGCGGCCAACCTGATCTGGCACCTTTACAACCCCAACGCAGCGGCGCAGATCCTCGACGATCTTGCCGCGGACCCTTCCGAGACGCCGGCCCAGCGAGCGGAGCGGCTGGCGATACAGGCGTGCCTGGATGCGGTGGCCGCGCGCTGCGAGTCCGCGACCGAAAACGCCCGGGCCGCATTGAGTTTCCCCGAACTACCCGGCTTCCACGCGATGATGGCGTCGCTGGGGCTGATCATGGCGATGGGCGCGCTGGGACAGGTCGGCGAGCTCGCCGGGGTGGCCGAGCAGGCCCTGCGGCGCGCGACGACGTCCTTTCAGGCATCGCATATGCGGTTCTGGTTCGGCGCCGTCTACGGACGCGCCTGTCGGCTGACCGGTCGGATCGATGAATTCGTCAGCACCGCACGGCAACTCGCGGCATCATCGCGCGACATCCCGGGCCTGGCCTATGCGAACCTGGCCCTGCTGTCGGGCAACGCCGAGCTGGCTCGCGGTGCGGTCGCCGAGGCGGCCCGACTGGTGCACGAAGCGGTGGCCGGGGTGCAAACACACTACGTGACAACGGGTTTGCGACCCGCGAGCTATTTCGCGTTGGCCGAGGCGCACGCCAAGCTCGGCCAGGCCGACGAGGCGAACGACGCGGTCGCCGCGGCGCGGTCGTGCGTGCCGGCCGACTTCCGGTTCATGCACACCGGCCTGGCCCTGGCCGAGGGGTGGGCGATGGCGGCGAACGGCCGATTGGGCGAGGCCGTGGCGTCCGTCGCGCAGGCCGCCCGGCTGGCCCGCGACCGCGGTCAGCCGACCCACGAGCTGGCCTGCATCCAGGCGGCGGCCCAATGGGGCGATGCCTCCCAGGCGGCGCGGGCGCGGGAGCTGGCCGACGCGTTGTCGCTGCCGCTGGCCGACGCGGTCGCGTCGCATGCCGGCGCGCTGTCGGCCCGGGACGGCGAGGGCCTGCTGGCGGCTTCGGCGGCCTACCGGCGGATCGGCGATCGGGTGGCGGCCGCCGATGCGGCCGCGCAGGCCTCGGCGGTGTTCGACGAAGGCCAACATCACCGCCGCGGGCTGTACGCCGCGGCGTTGGCCAGGGAACTGGCCGACGAGTGCGGTGGCTTGCACACGCCGGCGCTGCACACCCCGACGGGTCTGAAGTTGTCGGGCCGCCAGCGCGACGTCGTCGAGCTCGTGGTGGCCGGGCTGTCCAACCGCGAGATCGCCGAGAAGCTGGTGATGTCGGTGCGCACCGTGGAGGGCCACGTGTACCGGGCCTGCCAGCGAGTGGGGGCGCAGTCGCGCGAGGAGCTGGCGTCGATCATCCGGTCGGGCCCCTGCGGCTCGCCCGCGCGCTAGAGACCGAGCAGCCGCGCCGAGGCCCACAGCGCGAGCACCGCCACCGCCAGCGACGCGGGCACCGTGCACACGCCGAGGCGGGTGTATTCGCCGACCCCGGCGTCGACGTCGTGCTGGCGTAACACTCGCCGCCACAACAGGTTCGACAACGATCCGACGTAGGTCAGGTTGGGGCCGATGTTGACCCCGATGAGCACCGCCAGCACGGCCACCGGCCCGCTGGGCGCGACCAGCGGCAGCAGCACCAGCGTGGCGGGCAGGTTGTTGACGACGTTGGCCAGCGCGGCGGCCAGCGCGGCGATGGCGAGCAGCGCGGGCAGGCTCGAACCCGACGGCAGCACCGCCGACATCGCCCGGTCCATCCCGTTGAGCATCACTGCCTGCACCACGACGCCCAGCGCCAGCACGAACACCAGGAACGAGATGTTGACCGAGCGCACGATGTCGGACACCGAGGTGTGCCGATGGCGCAGGCTGCGCACCGCCAGCACGGCGGCGCCGCACAGCGCCACCCAGGCCGGGGCGATGCCCACCGACTGGGCGACCGCGAACCCGGCCAGCGTCAGCGCCACGACCAGCAACACGAACACCGGCGGGCGCGGCGGTGCGCCCAGCTCTTCCGGGTCGGGCTGCACCCGCAAGTCCTTGGCGAAGAACCAGCGGAAAATCACGTAGAGGACGGCGATCGCGCCCAGCCACGGCGCCGCCATCGCGAGGGTGAACCTGGTGAACGAGATGTTGGCGGTGTGGAACGCCAGCAGGTTGGTCAGGTTCGACACCGGCAACAACAGCGATGCGCCGTTGGCCAGATGGGCGGTGGCGTAGGCGTAGGGCCGCACCCGGGTGCGCTGCCGGCGCACGGCCGCCAGCACCACGGGGGTCAGCAGGACCACGGCGGCGTCCAGGCTCAGCACCGCGGTGATCAGCGAGGCGATGACGAAGACCCGCCGCAGCAGGCCGCCCGACCCGACCTTGCCCCGGGTGATCGCCGCGCCCGCGGCCTCGAACAGGCCCTCGTCGTCGCAGAGCTTGGCCAGCACCAACACCGCACCCAGGAAGGCGACCACCCCGGACAGATCGGCGATCTGTTTGACCGCCTGGTGCACCGAGATCGCGCCGACCGCGATCAGGATCAGGGCCGCCGGGACGGCGGCCAGCGCCTCGGGCCAGCCGCCCGGGCGCGCGACGGCGAACGCGAGGACCACGGCAAGCAGCAACAGCGCCAGCGTCAGGGCCAAGGTGCCAACCGCTCTACTTCCAGGGGTCTTCGCGCCGCCACACCGTGGGCAGGTGCACCGAGACACCGTCCTGCGCGGCGAGCTCGTCGAGGACGCGGACGGAGACGTCCAGGTCGTCGCCGGCATAGGGCAAGGCCCGCAACGGCTTTGTCAGCGGGCGGAAGAAGTCGTCCCAGTGAATGAGGATCACCCGGCGCGCGCCCACCGCGCGCACGGTCTCGGTCCAGTAGTCGACCAGGTACGACCGCGGCTGCAGCCCCAGCTGCCCGACGGACAGGTACGCCGCGTCGGCGCGCTGGCCGGCCAGGGCGCCCTCGACGAAGCCGGCACTGCCTTGGATCAGCAGGCGCCGGCCCGTCGGCCGGTGGTGCACCAGCGTCGACCAGGACTCGCCGCAGCGATACGCCGATGCCCGCACCGGCGGGGTCACCGGTTCGCCGATGACGCCGGGAAACCGGTCGGGCGGGCAGTCCGCGGCCAACGTCGGAAGGGGATACGGCCTGCCGCAGGACCGGATCGTCGTCGCGGCCGACGGCGA
>NZ_LZLU01000239.1:0-11694 GCF_001673415.1 Mycobacterium sp. 1165196.3
CGCCGCGTCCTCGTCCATGTCGTGCAGCATCATCAACGCGGTCGCCAAGGGCGAGGACTCCGCCAGCCTGCGCGAAAAGCTGCTCGGGGGTGATGGCCAGGTCGACGCTGTTGCTGAAGACGAACGGTGCCGAGTCGATGAAGTTCAGATCCACGCGCTCGCAGGGGAACATGAAATCAATCTAGCCGGGGCCGTCGCTGGCCGCGGCGAGTAAGGGCACTATCACGTCGCTGATCGGCGTGGCCAGGCCGTGGGCCCGGCCCTTGCGGATGATCACGCCGTTGCGGATGTCCCATTCCATCCGCCGCTGATGTTCGGCGTCGGTCAGGATCGAGGTGCTCATGTCCTCGGCGACGTTGCGGAACATGTCCACCAACTCGTCGACCACGCCGTCGGCCAGCCGGGCGCCCTCGGCCCGCGCGACGGCCAGGCATTCGGCGACGTAGCGGCGCGCCAGGGCGGCGACGTCGTCGCGGCGGAACATCCCAGACCGCCTGCGCGCCAGTGCCATGAAGCCGGCCAGGGCGTTGGTGAGCAGCTTGTGCCAGGCCGCGGTGATGATGTCGGGGTCGCAGTCCACCCGGCACCCGGCGTCGCGCAGCAGCTCGGCGACGGCCTCCGCCGACGGCCCGCTGGGCAGCACCAGGGCCGGTTCGGTGCGCAACCGCACCCAGCCTTCGGGCTGCATCTGGGCCGAGTACCACACGATCCCGGGGATGACGGGCGATTGCGGGCACAGCGGCTGCACCTGTTCGACCTGCTCCACACCGTTTTGCAGCACCACGACGATGGTGTGGACGTCGCACAGCCGGGCCAGCCAGCCGCCCGCCGCCTCGGTCTGGGTGGCCTTGACGGCCAGCAACACCACGTCCACCGGCCCGGTCACCTCGGCCGGATCGGTGTGCACGGGACCCGGCACGACGATCGGGTCGGCGCCGTCGGGTCGCACTTCGATCACGTCGCGCGGGGTGCGCCCGCACACGATGACGGAGTGGCCGGCCCGATGTAGCAGGGCGGCGGCCGTCGTGCCGACGGCGCCGGGACCGACCAGGGCGATGTTGGTAGCAGCGTCTGTGGCGATGCCACCGAAATTACCTCCTTTAGACTGGGCACTCGTTCTGGCCAGGTGAAGAGGAGTCTTTTGTGCTGCGCAGTCATGCCGCGGGTTCGCTGAGGAATAGCGACGCCGGGCAGCAGGTGACGCTGGCGGGCTGGGTGGCCCGCCGCCGCGACCACGGAGGCGTCATCTTCATCGATCTGCGCGACGCCTCGGGGATCGCCCAGGTGGTGTTCCGCGCCGAGGACGTGCTGGCCCAGGCGCACCGGTTGCGCGCCGAGTTCTGCGTCGCGGTCTCCGGTGTGGTCGAGATCCGCCCGGAGGGCAGCGCCAACCCCGAGATCGCCACCGGCGACATCGAGGTCAACGCCACGTCGCTGACGGTGCTGGGGGAGAGCGCGCCGCTGCCGTTCCAGCTCGACGAGCCCGCCGGCGAGGAGCTGCGGCTCAAGTATCGCTATCTGGACCTGCGCCGCGACGGGCCGGCCGAGGCAATCCGGTTGCGCTCCAAGGTGAATGCCGCGGCACGGTCGGTGCTCGCCCAGCATGACTTCGTCGAGATCGAAACCCCCACGATCACCCGCTCGACCCCCGAAGGCGCGCGCGACTTCCTGGTGCCGGCCCGCCTGCACCCCGGCTCGTTCTACGCCCTGCCGCAGAGTCCGCAGCTGTTCAAGCAGTTGCTGATGGTGGCCGGCATGGAGCGCTACTACCAGATCGCCCGCTGCTACCGCGACGAGGATTTCCGCGCCGACCGCCAGCCGGAGTTCACCCAGCTCGACATGGAGATGAGCTTCGTCGACGCCGAGGACATCATCGCCATCTCCGAGGAGATCCTGTCCGCGCTGTGGGCGTTGATCGGGTATGAGATTCCCAGACCCATCCCACGGATCAGCTACGCCGACGCGATGCGGCGATTCGGCTCCGACAAGCCCGACCTGCGCTTCGGCCTCGAGCTGGTCGACTGCACAGAGTTCTTCAAAGACACCACATTTCGCGTCTTCCAGGCGCCGTATGTCGGTGCGGTGGTGATGCCCGGTGGGGCATCACAGCCGCGGCGCACGCTGGACGGCTGGCAGGAGTGGGCCAAGCAGCGCGGTCACCGCGGACTGGCCTACGTGCTGATCGCCGACGACGGCACGCTGGGGGGTCCGGTCGCCAAGAACCTGTCCGACGCCGAACGTGACGGCCTGGCCGCCCATGTCGGGGCCAAGCCGGGCGACTGCGTCTTCTTCTCGGCCGGTCCGCCGAAGCCGTCGCGGGCGCTGCTGGGGGCCGCGCGCGGCGAGATCGCCCACCGGCTGGGAATGATCGACGCGGGCGCCTGGGCGTTCGTCTGGGTGGTGGACCCGCCGCTGTTCGAGCCGGCCGACGACGCGACCGCCGCGGGTGACGTGGCCGTCGGCTCGGGGGCGTGGACCGCCGTGCATCACGCGTTCACCTCGCCGAAGCCCGGCCACGAGGGCGACATCGAGACCGATACCGGCAACGTGCTCGCCGACGCGTACGACATCGTCTGCAACGGCAACGAGATCGGCGGCGGGTCGATTCGTATCCACCGCCGCGACATCCAGGAACGGGTGTTCGCGGTGATGGGCCTGGACCACGCCGAGGCCCAGGAGAAGTTCGGATTCCTGTTGGAGGCGTTCACCTTTGGTGCGCCCCCGCACGGCGGGATCGCGTTCGGCTGGGACCGGATCAACGCGCTGCTGTCCGGCGTCGACTCGATCCGCGAGGTGATCGCCTTCCCGAAGACCGGCGGCGGCGTGGACCCGCTCACCGAGGCGCCCGCGCCGATCACCGCGCAGCAGCGCAAGGAGTCCGGGATAGACGCCAAGCCCGGGCGCGGTTAGCGGCGCCTATACCACTCGGTAGGTGTAAGACCACTCCACGTCTTGGCCGCCAACCGGGCTGCTGTCACCGAGTTCCAGATCGGACACCCGGTGGCCCCGCCTCACCTTGTGTTGCGCCTTCTGCATCGCCAGCGCGCGCACGTGGTTCGCGTCCATGCGTTGCGGCACGGTGATTTTGTCGCTGCGCACCTCGGGTTGATCGGCCATGCTGCATATCCTGCCCGAGATGCGCCCGGCCCGGCAGCGTTACCCCGAAGGCGAGCGGGTTTGCGGCTCGCCCGGTGCGGTATCCCCGCGCGGTGACCCGCATTCTTTCCGTGCAGCGGGCGAACGCCGACCCGGTGGCCGCCGCGGCCCAGCAGGTTGCCATGGCCGGAGCCGCGCTGCTGCCCGCCGTCGAGGTGAAGCGAAGCCTGGGTGCGGGGCGTGAGGACTGGAAGCGGTTCGCCCGGCACTGGGAACGGCTGGCGCCCGACGCGTACGCGGCGGAGTTGGGGGTGCGGCGGCTGCGTCGCTACGGCCAGTACTCGTTTCGTGACGGGGCGCTGCGCCCCATTCCCGAGCACACGTTCGTGCAGCCGGAGGACTCCAACCCCCTCTACGTCGGCAGGCAGCGCGAGATTGAGCCGCTGACGGCCGCGTTCGCCGGGGATCCCTTGCTGTACAAGGTGATCGGGCTACTGTCCCGGGTCGCGTCGGCCCTGGACGACGTCGTGAACTGGAACGTCAAGGTGCATCCGTTTCGCACCCTGTCCTCGATGGAGCAGGGCGGGCGCCCGACGCCCGAGGGCATGCACCGCGACGGCGTCACCCTGGTCAGCTCCCTGCTGGTGGGGCGGCGCAACGCCAGCGGCGGCGAGAGCACGGTGTGCGACGCCGACGGCCGAGAGCTGCTGGTGACGACGCTGGCCGATCCCGGCGCGTTGCTGCTGGGCGACGACCGTCGCACCCTGCACGGAGTGTCCCCGATCCGGCCGATCGACGGCTCGATGCCGGCCCAGCGCGATGTCCTGGTGATCACCTTTGCCTCGGCCTGGCCGTGAGGTCGCCGTTTCATCGGCGGCTTTCAGCCGCCGTCAAAACCCATTACCGTGTCCGGGTGTTTGTCGAGCGGAATAGACGCCGAGCCGGGCAAGGTTGACCGGGCATGACTCAAACCCCTGACGCCGAGAACGTCAACGCATTCAACAAGAGCATCATCGACGAATTCCGGGCCAACGACGGCAAGGTCGGCGGCCAGTTCGAGGGCGCCAGCCTGCTGTTGCTGCACACCACCGGCGCCAAGTCGGGCCAGCCCCGGGTGTCGCCGCTGGCCTATTTCGAGATCGACGGCAAGCTCATCATCATCGGCTCCTTCGCCGGCGCGCCCAAGGACCCGGCCTGGGTGCACAACCTACGGGCCAACCCCCAGGCGCGGGTCGAGGTCGGCGCTCCGCAGGGGGTGCAAGCGTTCGACGTGACCGCGCGCGAGTTGCCCGCCGACGAGCGCGCCGCGCTCTTCGACAAGGTCACCGCCGTCGCGCCGGGCTTCGCCGAGTACCAGGCCAAGACCAGCCGGGTGATCCCGCTGTTCGAGTTAATCCGGACCTAGCCGGTGGGCACTTCGCGACCGGCGGCGCCCTCGTTGGTTGCCGCGGTCGCGCGTGCCGGCAGTAAGCGGCTGCGGACGGTCTGGTTCAACCTGGTGCAGACCGCGGTGGCCGCGGGCCTGTCCTGGTATTTGGCCCACGACGTCCTGCAGCACCCGCAGCCGTTCTTCGCGCCGATCGCCGCCGCGGTGTCGTTGTCGACCAGCAACGTGCTCCGGGCGCAGCGCGCCATCCAGATGATGATCGGGGTGACCCTGGGCATCGGGGTGGGCTCGCTGGTGCAGGGCCTGCTCGGGCCGGGGGACGTGCCCATCGGGGTCGCCGCCGTGGTGGCGCTGGGCGCCGCGGTGTTCATCGGGGGCGGCTTCATCGGGCACGGGATGATGTTCGCCAACCAGACGGTGGTGTCGGCGATCCTGGTGCTGGCGCTGTACCGCGGCGGCGTCGGGTTTGAACGTATCTTCGACGCGCTGATCGGTGGTGCGGTGGCCATCGTCTTCGCCGTCCTGCTGTTCCCCGCAGACCCGCGCAAGGTGCTGCGCAACGCGCGCGTCGGGGTGCTCGGCGTGCTGCACGACGTAATGGCGCGGTCGGCGGACGTCGCCGCCGGACGCAAGGCGCCGCCGCCGGATTGGCCGCTGGCGGCCGTCGACCGGGTGCACGAACAGCTCAGCGGGCTGCTCGAGGCGCGCACCACCGCGCGCCACGTCGTCACCATCGCGCCGCGGCGCTGGGGGCTGCGGGAGGCGATCTCGGCGGCCGACCATCAGGCCGTGCACGTGGCGCTGTTGGCCGGTTCGGTGCTCCAGCTGGTCCGCGCCGTCGCACCCGGTGAAGACGGCGGGCGCGAGCGCCTGCCGCAGTCCGTGCACACCGTGCTGGTGGTGCTGGCGGCGGCGGCCGTGCTGGCCGATCCCGACCCCGCGGGCGCGTGCGCGTACACGGCCTCGGCGCGCCACCACGCCGCGCAACTGCAATCCGGGGCGCGGGAGAAGACGCAGGTGATCCTCGCGGACGTCGTCAGCGCCTGCGTCGATGACCTGCAACGGGTCATCGACCTTCGAACCGTCTGAGCGATTCAGCGCGAGTCGGCCAGGAACTCCTGGACCAACTTGCGCGGGGCCTGGGTCAGCCACGCCTCGGTGATCAGGTCCTCGAGGTCGCGCACCGAGATCTCGGCCAGGTTGACCAGCACCGCGGGATAGCCGTCGAAATGCGGGGTGGTGAAGTAGATCCGCGGTTCGTCGTCGATCAGCGCGAACTTCACGCCCTCGTCGGACACCCGGACACCGAGGATGTCGCCCTGCGGGGATGGGAGACCGTTGCGTTCCAGCGCCTCACGTTCCGACGGCCGCAGCGGCCGCTCCCAGGCCAGCAACTTCTTGCCGACCCGCCAGTCGTGCGGTGACGGCTCGGAGGTGAGTGCCAGCTCACCAACGATGCGGGCGACCTCGCCCCACGTGGCCACAACTAGATTGTGCTCCCGTTTTGGCGTGAGTGCCGCCGGATCGGCAAACGGTGGCCGACCGCGCGGTCTGCGGACCCCACGCGAGCGGCCGGCATGTGATGAGATCAGCGGTGGACAGGAGGACGCGCTTGCCAGCAGAACCAGGCGGATACGGCGGCGGGGCCGCCCGTCGCCATCGGGTGACCCACCGCACCGAGTACCGCTACTCCGACGTCGTGACCAGCTCTTACGGTCGCGGATTCCTCACCCCGCGCGACTCGCTGCGGCAGCGCTGCGTCGCGCACCGGCTGATGATCGAGCCGGCCCCCGGCGACAGCTCCACCAGCGAGGACAACTACGGCAACGTCAGCTCCTACTTCCATGTCACCGAGCCGCACCGCGCCCTGAAGGTGACCAGCGATTCGATCGTCGACGTCTACCCGCCCGGCCCGGACCTGTACGGCGCCGGGCCGGCGGCCCAACCGTGGGAATCGGCCCGTCCGGTCGGACGCAGCGGGGCGCTGGCGACCGAGTTCACCCTGGACCTGAATCCGCCCGAGATCACCGACGAGATCCGCGACTACGCGGCGTCCAGCTTCACCCCCGGCCGTCCCTTGATCGAGGTGCTGCGGGATCTGACGTCGCGCATCTTCACCGACTTCACCTACCGGTCGGGATCGACGACGATTTCCACCGGAGTCAAAGAGGTTCTGGCCGCCCGGGAAGGGGTATGTCAAGACTTTGCCAGGCTGGCGATCGCCTGCCTGCGAGCCAACGGTCTGGCGGCCAGTTACGTTTCCGGATACCTGGCCACCGACGCGCCACCCGGAAAGGATCGAATGATCGGCATCGACGCCACCCACGCCTGGGCGGCGGTGTGGACACCGCAGCAGGCAGGCCAATTCGAGTGGCTGGGGCTTGATCCCACCAACGACCAGATGGTCGACGAGCGCTACATCGTCGTGGGCCGGGGACGCGACTACGCCGACGTCCCGCCGCTGCGGGGGATCATCTATACCAACTCAGAACACAGCGTGATCGACGTCGCCGTCGACGTGGTGCCTTTCGAAGGTGATGTGCTTTATGCGTGATTTCCACTGCCCCAATTGCGGTCAGCGCCTGGCATTCGAGAATTCGGCGTGCCTGTCGTGCGGCAGCGCACTGGGCTTCTCCCTCAACCAGATGGCACTGCTGGTGATCGCCCGGGGCAACGAAGGCGAGCACGCCGGCGCCGTGGACGCCGACGAGTACCAGCTGTGCGGCAACCTGCATCTGGCCGAGTGCAATTGGCTGGTGCCGAAGAACAACTACGGCCGGCTGTGCGAGTCGTGCTCGCTGACCACGGTGCGGCCCAACGACGCCGACACCGCCGGGCTGGCCGAGTTCGCCCGGGCCGAGGCGGCCAAGCGCCGGCTGATCGTCGAGTTGCACGAGCTGAAGTTGCCGATCATCGGCCGCGACGAGGATCCGCAGCAGGGCCTGGCGTTTCATCTGCTGTCCAGCGCCAAGGAGAAGGTGATGACCGGACACGACAACGGCGTCATCACACTGGATTTGGCCGAAGGCGACGACGTGCACCGCGAGCAGCTGCGCGTCGAGATGGACGAGCCCTACCGCACCCTGCTCGGGCACTTCCGCCACGAGATCGGGCACTACTACTTCTACCGGTTGATCGCCCCGTCGAGCGACTACCTGGCGCAGTTCAACGAGCTGTTCGGCGATCCCGACGCCGACTACCAGGCGGCGCTGGACCGCCACTACAGCGACGGCCCGCCGCAGGGATGGCAGGACGACTTCGTGTCGTCGTATGCGACCATGCATCCCGCCGAGGACTGGGCCGAGACGTTCGCCCACTACCTGCACATCCGCGACGCGCTGGACACCTCGGCGTGGTGCGGATTCGCACCGGCGACGGCGACCTTCGACCGGCCGGTCTTGGGGCCCAGCGCTTTTCAAACGATCATCGACATGTGGCTGCCGTTGTCGTGGTCGCTGAACATGGTGAACCGTTCGATGGGCCACGACGACCTCTACCCGTTCGTGCTGCCGGCCGCGGTGCTGGAGAAGATGAAGTTCATCCACACCGTGATCGACGAGATCACCTCGGAGGCCAGGGGACCCGCGGCGATCGCCGGCTAGGCCGCATCGTCGTCCGGCTAGGCCGGCATCGCCCGGCGTACGCCGGGACCCCACAGCGGTTGCATTCCACCGGGCAGCGTGAGCTGGGTGGTGGTGATGACCTCGGCCAGGTTGCGCAGCTCGACATGCACCGCATCGAGCAGCTCCGCCAACTCGGCGCGGCGGCCGTCGTCGCTGACCCGTTCCAGCTCGGCGGGATGGGACCGCCGCAGCAGCGTGCCGATCTCATCCACCAGCCGTTCCGGGCGCGACGAGCCCGAGGAGCCGGGCAGGTCCTTGAGGTTGATCCGCAACCGCTCCACCTGGTACAGCAGCGACCGCGGGTTCTGCGCGTCGAACAGCATCAGTTCGGCCATGGCGGCCACGCTGACCTTGCCCACCGTGCGGCGCCGATAGATGACCGAGGACTCGCACGCCACCAGGGTGGACTCGATGATGGTTTGTTCGGCCGCGGCGCCGCGGACCACGGTCAGGGTGGCCCCCAGCAGCGCCGTCAGCCACAGCCCGCGTTCGATCCGCTTGCCGATGTCCATCATCGTCCAGCCCACGTCGCGCACCATCGACTCGTTGGCCACCCCCGACAGCGTCAGCATGCCGGCCAGCGTCTGAGTCTGCGCCCCGGTAAGCAGCGCGTCGGCCTCCGAAAGCGATTGCGGCGGTTCGCTTTTCAGCGCCAGCGCGCGCTCCACGCCGGCCAGCACCATCCAGGTGTCGTTGGACATCTGGTCGCGCACCGCCCGCGCCGCCAGCGCCAGACCCTCCACCGATTGCACCAGGGAGCCGGGCCGGTGCGGATCGACGGTGAGCGACCACAGCGTGGACGGGGCGATGGCGATCATCTCGGCGTGGTCGCCGTCGCTGTCGGCCGCGATGTCGGTGCCGGTGATGCGGCCCAGCGCCGTCATCAGCACCGGCACGCATTCGCTTTCCTCGCTCTGCTGATGGTGGCGGTAGACGTGGAACCGGTCGCGGGCGACGATGAGCAGCCGCGCCATGCTTTCCGCGCGCTCACCGTAACGGCCGATCCAGAACAGGTCGGACAACACGCGTGGTGAGCTGACGGCCCAGGTGCCCGCGGCCGTCTTCGCCGGTGCCTCCGGCGTCGGAAGGCTGATCGCCTCGGCGTGTGCCCGCTCGGTGGGCCGCACCCAGACATCCTTCGCCGCAGAGGTTTTCAAGACATACGCGGCCGGCCCGGGGGCCAGCACATAACCGATGCCGCCGATCATCGGCGCGTAACCGCCCCGCTGGGCGACGGTGAACAGCCGGATGCCGACGCCCGCCGACGACAGCACGCCGGCGTGGTCGGTGGGCGCGGACGAGAACTGCGGCAGCTCCTGGCCGATCCACTGCCAGGGCATCGCCTCGATGCGCGCGGCCAACCGGCTCAGCTGGTGTGACGAAAGAGCCGGGCCGACAATGGTTTCCGCGCCGACGGTGGACTTCACCAACAACGACGACAGCTTGGCCAGCAGGTGTGAGCGTTCACTGGCGATGCCGCCCCAATAGACCTGCGCGGTGGGCAGCTGCAGGGTTTCGGCCAGCAGGTGCTCGGCCATGGCGGGCAGAAAGCGCAGTAGCCCAGGGTTTTCCAGGATCCCGCTGCCCAGGGTGTTGACCACGGTCACCGTCCCGCGGTGCTGCGCCTCCACCAGACCGGCCACCCCGAGCCGGGAGTCGGCGCGCAGGTCCAGCGGATCCGTGTAGTCGGCGTCGACCCGGCGGAGCACCACGTCGACGCGTTTCAAGGTGCCCAGCGAGCGCATCCACAACATGCCGTCGCGCACCACCAGGTCGGCGCTTTCCACCATCGGGAAACCCAGCAGGGTGGCCAGATAGGCCTGATCGAACGCGGTCTCGGAGTAGATGCCCGGCGACAGCACCACCACCACGGGGTCCTGGGCGTCATCGGGTGCGGCGTCGATCAGCGCCAGCCGCAGCGCCTGGGCGAACGGTGTCGTGGGCCGCGGCGCGATTCGTTCGTAGAGGTCGGGAATCGAGTGCGCGACGACGCGCCGGTCGGCCAGCGCGTACCCGGCGCCCGACGGGGCCTGGGTGCGGTCGCCGTTGACCATGAAGGCGCCGTCCGGTCGTCGGCTGACATCGCAGGCGTGCATGAAAAGCTGGTGACGGCCCGGGATTTCGATGCCGTTGGCCGCGCGCACGTAGCCGGGATGACCGAACAGCAGTTCCGGGGGCAGCACGCCCTCGGTGAGCAGGCTGCGCGGCCCGTACAGGTCGGCCAGCACTGCGTCGAGCACCCGGGACCGCTGCAGCAGGCCGGCCTCGAGCACCTCCCAGTCGGCCGCGGACAGCACGATCGGCAGGGTGTCCAGCTGCCAGGGCCTGGGCTCTAGGGCCCGGCCGCCGGGCTCGACGTCGGTGTAGGTGATGCCGTCGTTGTCGATCAGGTCGCGCACCACCGAGCGCAGCCGGTCCAGCCCGGCGCGGCCACGCTCGGCGATGGCGTCGGCCAGTTCGCCCCACGCCGGGCGCACGTTGCCGTCCCCGTCGACGAATTCGTCGTAGCCGCTCGCCGGGCCGTGCCGCAGGTCGAACAGCGCTTGCTGGGCGCGCGCGGCGCGGTAGCCGGCCAGCAGCCGGTCGGCGTCATAGCGTGCGGTGCCCGCCATCGAGCCGGGTCCAGCCGGTGCGCCGGTGCCGAATGTCATGTCCGCAAAGGCCAATCAAAGGTGTGGCCGGAGGCGAGCCCCGGCGCCACTTTGATGTTCATAATCGCCGATCCCATCACACGCGCCGACCCGGCGCAGCGCACCGCAAACGCGGCGAGCCCGGCCGTAATCGAAAGACCTGCGCGCGGCCGCTAGGCCGGCGCGGGCCCGGGCGGCGGACCGGACTGGTATCCCGCCTGCTGCACCGGGACCACATGTCCGCCGGATAGCTTGCGGTAGGCGTAGATCCCGAACAGGGAGGCGACCGGGGCCGCCACCAGCAGGCCGACGCCGCACACCAGGAAGCCCACCAAGAACAGCGCCACCTCGACCAGCCAGACCAGCAGGGCGTTGCCGAAGTTCGGTGTGACGGTGGAGAAGCTGGAGGTGAGGGCCTTGATCGGCTGCTCGGACCGGTCGATGGCGTAGGGGATGGTGAATTGGGCAAAGATCCCCAGGATCAGCCCGGGCAGGAAGCACAACGCCGAGGCGATCGAGGTGAGGATGCCGACCAGCAGCGCGGCCAGAAACACCGTGCCGAAGTTGCGCGGCTTGAAGAAGGACCCGATGGACACCGGCCGTCCGTCGGCCAGATCCAGGCAGCCGGACAGGAAAGCGGACTGGGCGAACGCCCCCACCAGGTAGGCGACCAGATAGCCGAGGATGAGCAGCGCCAGCCCACCGCCGTTGAGGTTCGCAGTGAAGGTGAAGTAGTCGTCGTCGGAGCTGTTCGTGGTGGAACCCACGCTTTGACTCAGGCCGACCAGGGCGGACGCGATGCCGAACAGCACCCCGTAGACGAGAGCCGAAACGATCAGCGCCACAGGGTTTTTGGTGAATGCGTTCCAGGCCCAGCCGAACGCGTCACCGACGCTGAACGCGGGCCGGGGCGGCGCCCCGTAGCCGGGTGGGGGCCCGTAGCGGATGGCCGATGCCA
>NZ_LZLU01000240.1:0-5062 GCF_001673415.1 Mycobacterium sp. 1165196.3
GCCCCGGACTACCAGGGCGATAACTACCGCGCCCCACGGACCGCCCTCGAAGACATCCTGGCCGGCATCTACGCCCAGATCCTGGGTGTCGAACGCGTCGGGATCGACGACTCCTTCTTCCACCTCGGCGGGGACTCACTGTCGGCGATGCGGCTCGTCTCGGCCGTGAATGCCGAACTGGACGCCGGCCTCACCGTCCGGTCCCTGTTCGAGGCACCCACCGTCGCGGAGCTGGCGCCGCGGATCCGCGGGGGCGGGACCAAGCTCGCGCGGGTGGCTCCGGTCGACCGGCCCCCCGTGGTGCCGCTATCCTTCGCCCAGTCCCGGCTCTGGTTTCTCGACCAATTGCACGGGCCGTCCCCGGTCCATAACATGGCCGTCGCCCTGCGACTGAGCGGACGCCTGGACACCGACGCGATGGGCGCCGCCCTGGCCGACGTGGTGGGCCGCCACGAAAGCCTGCGCACGGTCTTCGTCGCCGACCAGGGAACACCTCGCCAAGTCGTCCTCGCAGCCGAGTCCACCGGCGCCGCCTGGCAGGTCATCGACGCCGACGGCTGGTCGATAGAGCGACTCGGTGCTGCGATCGGCACCGCGGCCCGGCACCACTTTGATTTGTCCGACGAGATTCCTTTGCGGACAACGCTTTTCCGGCTCGACGACGACGATCACGTGTTGGTGGCGGTGGCCCACCATATCGCCGCGGACGGGTGGTCGCTGGCGCCGCTGGTGCGTGACCTCGGGACGGCTTATGCCAGCCGCCGCGCCGGCCGGGTGCCGGACTGGGCGCCGCTGCCGGTGCAATACGTGGACTACACGATGTGGCAGCGTGCCCAATTCGGCGACCTCGACGACCCGGACAGCCCCATCACCAGGCAGCTCGCCTACTGGGAACAAGCCCTAGCCGGGCTACCGGAACGTGTTGAGCTACCCACCGACCGGCCGTATCCCTTGGTGGCCGATTATCGCGGGGCGAGCGTGGATATCGACTGGCCCGCGGAGTTGCAGCAACGGGTGCGCGCGGTGGCGCGGGCACACAATGCCACCGAGTTCATGGTGATGCAGGCCGCGCTCTCGGTGCTGCTGGGCAAGCTCAGTGCGAGTTCCGATGTCGCCGTAGGCTTTCCGATCGCCGGCCGCAGCGATCCCGCGCTGGACGACGTGGTGGGCTTCTTCGTCAACACCCTGGTGCTGCGCGTGGACCTCGGCGGCGATCCCAGCGTCGCCGAACTGTTGGCCAGGGTGCGGCGGCGCAGCCTGGCGGCCTACGAACACCAGGACGTTCCCTTCGAAGTGCTCGTGGAGCGGCTCCGTCCCAGCCGCAGCCTGGCCCACCACCCGCTGGTCCAGGTGGTGTTGGCCTGGCAGAACCTGCCGTGGCAGCACGACGGCCCCGCCGCCGGACTGGAATTGGGCGACGTGCAGGTCACGCCTCTGCCGCTGGACACCCAGGTCGCCCGGATGGATCTGGTCTTCTCGCTGAACGAACGGTGGACCGAGGACGGCCGGCCGGGCGGCATCGGCGGAGCGGTGGAGTTCCGCACCGACGTGTTCGACCTGTCGAGCATCGAAACGCTGATCGAGCGGTTTCATCGGGTGCTGGCGGCCATGACCGCCGATCCAGCTCAACGATTGTCGTCGATCGACCTGCTCGACGAGGCCGAACGCGAGCGGCTCGACGTGGCCGGTAACCGCGCGATAGTCACCGCGCCGCCGATGGCGTTGGTGTCGATTCCGGCGTTGTTCGCCGCGCAGGTGGCAAGCGCTCCAGGGGCCGTGGCGATCACCTGCGCCGCGCGCTCGTTGACCTACCGAGAGCTCTACGAGTCGACGAACCGGTTGGCGCACTTGCTTTCCGAGCGGGGCGCGGGCCCGGGTCAGCGAGTGGCGGTGGTGATCCCACGCTCGGCTGAAGCGATCGTGGCGATTTTCGCGGTCCTCAAGACCGGGGCGGCGTATGTGCCGATCGACCCGAGCGTGCCGGCGGCGCGGTTGGAGTTCGTGCTCGGTGATGCAGCGCCGATCGCCGCGGTGACCACCGCCGAGGTGCGCGCCCGGCTGGACGGGTTCGCCGGGGTGATCGTCGACATCGACGACCCCGCCGTGGCGACCCGGCCCACCACCGGGCTTCCGGTGCCGGCGGCGGACAGCATCGCGTACCTCATCTACACGTCCGGCTCGACGGGAATTCCCAAGGGAGTGGCCGTAACCCACCGCAATGTCACCCAGCTGCTGGAAGCGATCGACGCGCGACTGAGTGCGGGCGCGGTCTGGACCCAGTGCCATTCATTGGCGTTCGACTTCTCGGTGTGGGAAATCTTCGGGTCGTTGCTGTATGGCGGGCGTCTGGTGATCGTGCCCGACGACGTGGTCCGATCGCCAGAAGACCTGCACGCGTTGTTGGTTCGCGAGCAGGTCAGCGTGTTGAGTCAGACGCCGTCGGCGTTCTATGCGCTGCAGAGCGCTGATGCGTTGGCGCCTGAGTTGGGTGAGCGGTTGAAGTTGCAGACGGTGGTCTTCGGTGGTGAGGCGCTCGAGCCGCACCGGTTGGCCACGTGGTTGCACCGTCACCCGGGCCCGCCCCGTCTGGTGAATATGTATGGCATCACCGAGGCGACGGTGCACGCCTCGTTCCGGGAGATCGTCGACGGTGACGTCGACAGCAACCTCAGCCCCATCGGAACGCCTTTGGCGCACTTGGCCTTCTTCGTGCTCGACGGCTGGCTGTGTCAGGTGCCCGTCGGTGTGGTCGGTGAGCTGTATGTGGCCGGCGGCGGGCTGGCGACCGGCTATGTGGGCCGCCCGGGCCTGTCGTCGACGCGGTTTGTCGCCTGCCCGTTCGGGGCACCCGGCGCGCGGATGTATCGCACCGGTGACCTGGTCCGGTGGGGCGCCGACGGGCAGTTGCAGTACCTGGGTCGCGCCGACGAGCAGGTCAAGATCCGCGGCTACCGGATCGAACTCGGCGAAATCCGGGCCGCTTTAAGCGAATTGGACGGCGTTGAGCATGCGGCGGTGATCGCCCGTGAAGACCGGGCCGGCGACAAGCGTCTCGTCGGCTATGTGACCGGAGTCGCTGACCCGACCGACATTCGGGCCTGGTTGGGTCAGCGGCTCCCCACATACATGGTGCCGTCGGCGGTGGTGGTGCTCGAGGCGTTGCCGCTGACCCCCAACGGCAAGCTCGACATCCGCGCGCTGCCGCCACCGGAATACTCCGACGCCGACCGCTACCGGGCCCCGACGAGCGCGATCGAGGAGATCCTGGCGGGCATCTACGCCCAGGTGCTCGGTGTGGAACGCGTCGGCGTCGACGACTCCTTCTTCGACCTCGGCGGCGACTCGCTGTCGGCGATGCGCTTGCTCGCGGCGGTGAACACCGCCTTCGACGCCGGCGTTTCGGTGCGGACGCTGTTCGAGGCGCCCACGGTGGCCCAGTTGGCGCCGCGGCTTGCCGGTGCTGGCACTCAACGGATTCCGCGGCTGCGGGCGGGTGCACGGCCGGAGTTGGTGCCGTTGTCGTTCGCGCAGTCCCGGTTGTGGTTCATCGATCAGTTGCAGGGACCGTCGCCGATGTACAACATGCCGGCGGTGCTGCGAGTGCGCGGTCGATTGGACGTGGAGGCCCTGCACGCCGCCCTCCTCGACGTGGTGGCTCGACATGAGAGTTTGCGCACGGTGTTCGCCGTCTCCGACGGGACACCGCGGCAGGTGGTGATTCCCGCTGAGCGGGCGGACGTCGGGTGGGACGTAATTGATGCCGCCGGTTGGTCGCCGGCACGGATAAAGGAGGGTGTGGATGCCGCAGCAAGGTACGCGTTCGATCTCGCAAGCGAAATACCCATACAAACAAAGCTATTCCGTCGCGGCGATGACGAGCATGTGTTGGTGGCGGTGGTCCATCATATTGCTGCGGATGGTTGGTCGCTGAATCCACTGGTGCGCGATCTGGGCACCGCCTACGCCAGTCGCAGCGGCGGCCGGGCGCCGCAGTGGGCGCCGCTGGCGGTGCAGTACGTCGACCACGCGATCTGGCAGCGGACGCAATTCGGAGACCTGGACGATCCGGACAGCCCGATCGCCGGGCAGCTGGCCTATTGGGAACGAGCCTTGGCGGGGTTGCCCGAGCATATCGAGCTGCCTACGGATCGGCCGTATCCGTCGGTGGCCGATCATCGCGGGGCCAGCGTGGGCATCGACTGGCCCGCGGAGTTGCAGCAACGGGTGCATGCGGTGGCGCGGGCGCACAACGCCACCGAATTCATGGTGGTGCAGGCCGCGCTCTCGGTGCTGCTGGCCAAGATCAGTGCGAGTTCCGATGTTGCGGTGGGCTTTCCGATCGCCGGCCGCCGTGACTCCGCGCTGGACGACGTGGTGGGATTCTTCGTCAACACCCTGGTGTTGCACGTGGATCTCGGAGGTGATCCCAGCGTCGCCGAGCTGTTGGCCCGGGTGCGTCAGCACGTCCTGGCGGCCTTCGACCACCAGGATGTGCCCTTCGAGGTGCTGGTCGAGCGGCTCAACCCCAGCCGCTCCCTGGCGCACCACCCCCTGGTCCAGGTGATGCTCGCCTGGCAGAGTGCCAACGCGGCGGAGCTTCGTCTGGGGGACCTGCAGGTCAGCGCCGAGCCGGTCGAAACGGGTACCGCCCGTATGGACCTGACGTTCTCACTGTCAGCCCGCTGGAGCGACGACGGCCGGGCCGCCGGGATCGGCGGAACCGTCGAATTCCGCACCGACGTGTTCGACCCGGACACCGTTAACACCCTGACCGAGCGACTGCGGCGGGTGTTGGTCGCCATCACCGACGACCCGCATCGCCGACTGTCCTCGATCGATGTGCTCGACACCGCCGAATGCGCGCGACTCGGTGCGTGGGGCAATGTGTCGGCGTTGGGTCGTGCGGTGGTGCCGGTGTCGGTGGTGGAGTTGTTCGCCGCGCAGGTGGCGCGGACTCCGGATGCGGTGGCGGTGACGTTCGAGGGCCGGTCCATGTCCTATCGGGAGCTTGACGAGGCGGCCAATCGGTTAGCGCATCTGCTGGTCGAGTCCGGCGCGGGCC
>NZ_LZLU01000241.1:0-39973 GCF_001673415.1 Mycobacterium sp. 1165196.3
GCAACTACGAGTACGCCATCAACAACTCGTTCGGCTTCGGCGGACACAACGTGGCCATCGCCTTCGGGCGGTACTGAGCCTCGTTTGGTGGGCGAAGCGGGGGGTAAAGCCCCGACCATGGCCTTCGCCGAGTATCAAAACGAGCTGTACGACCAGTCGCTGCACGGCAATCAGCCGCAGTATCCGATCCGGTTCGAGGAGCTGGAGGAGAAGGCCGCGGCGGCGATGACGCCGAAGGTGCTGGGCTATGTGGCCGGCGGCGCCGGTGATGAGCACACCCAGCGGGCGAACTGCGCGGCCTTCAAGCGGTGGGGCCTGTATCCGCGCATGGGGATCGCCCCGGAGCAGCGCGACATGTCCGTCGAGTTGTTCGGCATCAGGTTCCCCTCGCCCATCTTCATGGCACCCATCGGCGTCATCGGGGTGTGCGACCCCGACGGGCATGGGGACATGCTCTGTGCGCGGGCCTCGGTTCGCACCGGCGTGCCGTTTTTCGTGGGGACCCTGTCGGCCGACCCGATGGAAAGCCTCGCCGCCGAGCTCGGTGACACCCCGGCGTTCTTCCAGCTGTACACGCCACCCAACCGCAAGATGGCCGCCAGCCTGGTGCACCGGGCCGAGGCGGCCGGCTTCAAGGGCATCGCCGTCACGCTGGACACCTGGGTCACCGGCTGGCGACCCCGCGACCTGAGCGGCGGGAACTACCCGCAGGTGCCCAGCGGGTGCCTGGCCAACTACACCAGCGACCCGGTTTTTCGCGCCAACCTGAGCCGGGGTGAAGACGCCACCGAGGCGGCGGTGCGCAAGCTGCCGATCTTCGGCGGCCCGTTCCGGTGGGCGGACCTCGAGTGGCTGCGGGCCGAGACCAGCCTGCCGCTGATGGTCAAGGGCATTTGCCATCCCGACGACGTGCGCCGCGCCAAAGACATTGGCGTGGACGGCATTTACTGCTCCAATCACGGCGGGCGGCAAGCCAACGGCGGGCTGCCCTGCCTGGATTGCCTGCCGGAGGTGGTCGAGGCTGCCGACGGGATGCCGGTGCTGTTCGACTCCGGGGTGCGCGGTGGCGCCGACATCATCAAGGCGCTCGCCCTGGGGGCGACCGCCGTGGGGATCGGTCGCCCGTACGCCTACGGGCTGGCGGTCGGTGGTGTCGACGGCATCGTGCACGTCCTGCGCTCGCTGCTGGCCGAAGCGGACCTGATCATGGCCGTCGACGGGTATCCCTCGCTCAAGGACCTCACCCCCGACGCGTTGCGGCGCGTCGAATACGCTCAATAACAACGCTATTCGTAACTCCCCTCCACATACCAGCGCCGCTGGCGATAGCACAGCAGCAGCGCACGCTCGCTCTCCAGCAACACCTGGGCGCGGGCGGTGCGGCCCTTGGCCAGGTCGGGATCCCACCACCGCTCGTCGACCGGCCAGGGCCCGGACCACCAGCACAGCCGCTCGTCCCGGCCATGGGCGACGATGCGCGCCGGGTCGGCGGAGAACAACCCCCGGATGGTCACCCGTACCGGATTCCCTTGGGCGTCAAGCAGTTCCACCGGGTCGTCCAGCAGCACCGCCGGCGACGGCTCGGGCAGCCGGCCGGGCCACGGCAGATCGGGATCGGCCCGCGGCACCGGCTCGTCGCCGAGCGGGATCAGCGTGATGCGCTCGGCCGGGCCGCGCCCGCCGGACAGCACCGGCACTCGCACCGCCTCCGGACCGAGCAGGCCCTGCACCCGCACCAGCGCCCGGCGGGCCCGCAGCCTGTCCTCCTCGCCCAGGCCGCCCCAGAGCGGCAACTGCAACGCCTCGGCCGAGACCACCTCCACCGCGGCCAGCCGCAACAGCGTCACCGCGGCGGTGGGACGGGGACTCCGCGCGGTGCGGCTGCTCAACCACCCGTCAAGCTGCCAGCGCACCCGATCGGCGGTGGCGTCCTCGGTCAACGGCTCGGCGCATCGCCACACCCGGTGCAGTTCTTCGCCGTTGGCGGTGACGGCGTGGATGGCCAGCCGGGTGCATCCCACCCCGGCGTCCATCAGCGCCTGATGCAGCTTGCCGGCCAGCGACCGCCCGGCGAACGCCGCGGCGTCGACCCGGTCGATCGGCGGATCGCAGTCCAGCACGGCCTCGAGGTCGGCGGGCGGCTCCCGCCCGGAGGGCGGCCGTTCGGGCTCGCCGCAGGCCAACCGGTGCGCGGTCACCCCGTCGGCGCCGAACCTGGAGGCCACGTCGCTGCGCGACAGCGCGGCGAACTGCCCGATGGTGCGAATCCCCATCCGCCACAACAGGTCCGTCAGTTCTTCGCGGCCGGCACCGGACAGGCTCGGTTCGGTGGCGAGTTGGCGGATGGACAGCACCGACAAAAATTTCGCGTCGCCTCCCGGCTCGACGATCCGGCCCGCCCGGGCCGCGAAGACCGCGGTGGACAACCGGTCGGCGATCCCGGCCTGACACTCGGCGCCGGCGGCGGCCACCGCATCGATCAGGCGTTCGGCGGCGGTGGCCTCGGACCCGAAATAGCGGGCCGCTCCGCGCACCGGCAACGCCAGGAGGCCGGGACGCAGCACCTCGGCGCGGGGCACCAGGTCGTCCACCGCCGCAATCACCGCTTCGAAGAAGCGGGCGTCGCGGTCCGCGTCGGCGGCGGTGACGTGTAGTTGCGGGCACCGCGCCGCCGCCTCCCGGCGCCGCAGCCCCCGGCGCACCCCCGCGGCACGGGCGGCCGACGAGCAGGCGATCACCCGATTGGCCAGCGTGACCGCGATCGGGGCGGTCGCGGACAGACCCGCGGCCGTCGCCGCCGCGACCGCCGGCCAATCCATGCACCAGATCGCCAAAACCCTTGAACCAGAAGGGGTTACCACGGTATTTACCCGGCTCGCGCTGGAGTCGTCACCCGTCGTCCCGCGCACGTCCCGCTGACCTGCAGCCGCACCCCGCCGATCCGGCCGAATCCGGGACGGCCCTCGGCGGTGATCTCATACCCACAGACCCGGGCGGCCAGGCGCGTCGGGGCCCCCTGCCAATCGCCGCCGGTGACCAGCAGGGTGCAGCCCTTGTTACGGGCGCGGGCCACCACCGCCCGCGCCCGCGTCGGCGGCACCCGGCGCCCGCCCAGCCCCAGGACCACCAGGTCCATGCCGTCGACGAGCACCGCGGCCACCTCCACCGGATCGGTGCCGGGATCCGGTATCACCGCGAGCCGGCTCAGATCCGCCCCCATCTCCGCGGCGGCCAGCAACCCGATGTCCGGCTGGCCCACGATTGCGGCGTTGCCACCGGCGGCCGTGACGGCGGCCACCACGCTCAGCAACAGCGACCGGGCACCCGAGAGCACCGCGACCGTTCCCCGCGGCACCGGCGCGGGCAGCAGGTCGGCCAGCCAGGGCGGGAGGGCGAGCTGGGACTCCGAGTCGGGCAGCAGATCGTCGGCGGGCACCGTGGCGGCCCCGGCCTTCTTCCCGGCGATGCTCGCCATCCGCCGGCGCAACGATTCCAGCTGCTCAGCACGGGTTTCCTGGCGGCGGCTGGAGGCAAAAGCCGCGGTCATGACAGCCTCCTAGCACCACGTTCGGGAAAAGTATTCGAATGTATGTTCGATACATTTCGAAGTAAACACCTGCCCTCCGACAACCGTCAAGCGACGCAAGGGGCAGCGTTATGCGATCGATACTGGTGTGGCTGATGGGTGGCATGTGACCGCATTTTCGCGGCCGGGGCCTACTCCCATTCGATGGTGCCGGGTGGTTTGCTGGTGATGTCCAGCACCACGCGGTTGACCTCGGCCACCTCGTTGGTGATCCGGGTCGAGATGCGCTCGAGCACCTCGTAGGGCACCCGGGTCCAGTCGGCGGTCATGGCGTCCTCACTGGACACCGGGCGCAGCACGATCGGGTGTCCGTAGGTGCGGCCATCGCCCTGCACGCCGACCGAGCGCACCTCGCCGAGCAGCACCACCGGACACTGCCAGATCAGGGTGTCCAGGCCGGCAGCGGTGAGTTCCTCGCGGGCGATCGAGTCCGCACGCCGCAGCGTGTCCAGCCGGGCAGCGGTGACCTCGCCGACGATCCGGATCCCCAAACCCGGTCCCGGAAAGGGTTGGCGCGCAACAATATCCTCCGGCAGGCCCAACTCGCGGCCGACCGCGCGGACCTCGTCCTTGAACAGCAGCCGCAGCGGCTCGACGAGCGTGAACTTCAGGTCGTCGGGCAGGCCGCCGACGTTGTGGTGGCTCTTGATGTTCGCGGTCCCGCTGCCACCGCCCGATTCCACCACGTCCGGATACAGCGTGCCCTGCACCAGGAAATCGACGTGAGAATCCCCGTCCCCCACGATGTCTCGCACCGCACCCTCGAAGGCCCGGATGAACTGGCGTCCGATGATCTTGCGTTTGCCTTCGGGATTGGTCACGCCCGCCAGTGCGGAGAGAAAGGTGTCGGCCGCGTCGACGGTGACCAAGTTGGCCCCGGTGGCGGCGACGAAGTCGCGCTGCACCTGCGCCCGCTCGCCGGCGCGCAGCAGCCCGTGGTCGACGAAGACACAGGTCAACCGGTCACCGATGGCGCGCTGCACCAGCGCGGCGGCCACCGCGGAATCCACCCCGCCCGACAGCCCGCAGATCGCCCGGCCGTCGCCGATCTGGGCGCGCACCTGCTCGATCAGCACCTCGGCGATGTTGGCGGCCGTCCAGTCCGCGCCCAGACCGGCGAAGTCGTGCAGGAATCGGCTGAGCACCTGCTGGCCGTGCGGGCTGTGCATGACCTCCGGGTGGTACTGCACACCGGCCAGGCGTCGGGCCCGGTTTTCGAAGCCGGCCACCGAAGCGCCGGAGCTGCTGGCCACCACCTCGAACCCGTCCGGCGCGGCCGTGACCGCGTCACCGTGGCTCATCCACACCGGCTGCACACTCGGTAATCCCGAATGCAGTTCGCCGCCAAGGACTTTCAGTTCGGTGCGACCGTATTCGCTGGTGCCGGTGTGGGCGACGGTCCCGCCCAGCGCCTGCGCCATCGCCTGAAACCCATAACAGATGCCGAACACCGGCACCCCGAGATCGAACAGCGCCGGGTCGATCTGGGGCGCGCCGTCGGCGTAGACACTGGACGGTCCGCCGGAGAGCACCAGCGCCAGCGGGTCGCGGGCCTTAATGTCCTCGACCGTCGCGGTGTGCGGGATGACCTCGGAGAACACCCGCGCCTCGCGGACGCGACGGGCGATCAACTGCGCGTACTGCGCGCCGAAGTCCACGACCAGCACCGGTCGGGCCGGCGCTCCGGATACCTCGGAGATCTCGAGTTCAGGGCTTTCAGTGGGGTCGGCCACGCACGCGAGTCTAGTGGCTGCCGGCGTCGCCGCCGCCCGACAGGCCTACAGCGCAAACGCGGTGCGGACGGCGCCGACGGCATCCGCGTCGCCGTGGAACTCGATTCGCCGCCGCGCCGCGGTGCGCTGGGCTTCGTCGGTGCCCAGCCGGGCGGCCACCAGGTCCGCCGCAGTCGCCGTGATCGTCACCGCGGGCTCACCGCGGACACCCGCCAGGCGTCCCTGTGTCACCGCGAATTCGAAACGGCGGCCGTCGATCTCGACCCGGCAGGTGGTCTCCACACCGGCGGCCCGGCCCGACTGAAAGCCCAGCAGGATTCCGGCCAGGAACCCGTTGAGCGGCGACACCGGCCCGTCGCCGATCGGGTCCAGGTGGTCCAGCCCGAACCACGCGATGCTCTGTAGCACCGGCAGCACACGCTGCCAGCCCAGGTCGCTGAGGCTGTAGACGGTGCGACCGATCGGCGCCGGCAGGTCGGCGCGATCGACCAGCCCGGCATGTGTGAGCTCCTTGAGCCGCTCGGCGAGCAGATTCGTTGCGATGCCGGGCAGTTCGGCCCGCAGGTCACCATAGCGGCGGGCGCCGCCGACCAGCTCGCGCAGGATCAGCAGGGTCCACCGCTCACCCAGGACGTCGAGCCCCCGGGCGATCGGGCAATTCTGGTTGTAGTTCCTGCGGGACGCCACCATGCCACCCTACCTGGGGTTAGACATCTTTTTCAAGTTTGTACTTGATTTGTTTGTCCGACAGATTTACTGTCTTGTTCATGCGCACCGACCCAGCGTTTCGCAACCACCCCATCGTCGCGCTCGCCGTCATCTGCCTGGGTGTCTTCGTCATCAGCGTCGACGCCACCATCGTCAACGTCGCGCTGCCCACGCTGGCGCGCGAACTCGGCGCCGACACCGCACAGCTGCAATGGATCGTCGACGCCTACACGCTGGTGATGTCCGGGCTGTTGCTCTCGGCGGGCAGCCTGTCCGACCGCTACGGCAGGCGGGGCTGGCTGAATTCCGGGCTGGCGCTGTTCGCCGTCACATCCGCGGTTGCCGCACAGACCAATTCGGCCGAGGCGTTGATCGCCGCGCGGGCAGCCATGGGGGTGGGCGCCGCGGTGATCTTCCCGACCACGCTGGGACTGATCACCAACATCTTCACCGACCCGGTGCCGCGCGCCAAGGCGATTGGACTGTGGGCGGCCATGGTCGGTGTCGGGGTGGCCGTCGGCCCGATCAGCGGCGGCTGGCTGCTCGAACACTTCTGGTGGGGCTCGATTTTCATGGTGAACATTCCGATTGCCGCGCTGGCCATCGTCGGTGGCGCGCTGTTCGTCCCGACCTCGCGCGACCCGGCGGCGCCGCGGGTCGACATCGGTGGCCTCATCCTGTCCGCGATCGGGGTCACGACGCTGGTCTACACGGTCATCGAGGCGCCCACGTGGGGGTGGACCGACGGCCGGACGGCGGCCGGATTCGCCGTCGCCGCAGCCATTCTCGTCGCGTTCGCGCGCTGGGAACGGCGCAGCACCCACCCGATGCTCGACGTCTCGGTGTTCCTCAACCGCCGGTTCTCCGGCGGCAGCCTGGCGGTGACCGCGGGGTTTCTCACCCTGTTCGGTTTCATCTTCGTCATCACCCAGTACTTCCAATTCATCAAGGACTACACGGCGTTTCAGGCCGGTGTGCGCCTGCTGCCGGTCGCCGCCTCGATCGCGCTCGCCAGCATCGTCGGGCCCCGGCTGGTCGAACGCGTCGGCACCACCGCCGTCGTCGCCGCCGGCCTGGCCGTGTTCGCCGCCGGGCTGGCCTGGGCGTCCACCGTCGACGCCGCCACGCCGTACCTCCAGATCGCCACGCAGATGCTGCTGCTCGGCGGGGGCCTGGGCCTGACCTTCTCGCCGGCCACCGAATCGATCATGGGATCGCTGTCCGTCGACAAGGCCGGCGTCGGCTCGGCCGTCAACGACACCACCCGCGAGCTCGGCGGCACGCTCGGAGTCGCCGTCGCCGGCAGCATCTTCGCGTCCGTGTACTCCGGGCACCTCGACGCGGCCACCCTGACCGGGCTGCCCGCCGACGCGATGCGCCACTCAATGGCCCTGGCGCACACGGTGATCCAGCGACTGCCCGCGCACCAAGCCGGGCAGGTGCGCGCCGCCGTGGATCGCGCGTTCCTGGACGGGCTGCAGGTCAGCTCGCTGGTCTGCGCGGGCATCGCGCTGGGCGCGGCGATCGTCGTCGGCTGGCTCCTCCCGGCCAGGCAACCGGCGCCACAACAGGAAAGGACACTCCGATGAACGGTCGAGTATTGGTCACCGGCGCCACCGGAAAGATCGGCGGCGCGGTCGCCGCACAGCTGCTGGAAAGGGGCGTCCGAACCAGGGCCATGGTGCATCGTGACGATGCGCGCAGCGCCCGGCTGCGGGAGATGGGCGCCGAGGTCGTCATCGCCGATATGTTTGACATCCAACAGGTTATGGGTGCCATCGCCGGGATCGACCGGCTCTATTTCAACCCTCCCTATCATCCGCACGCCCTCGACAGCGCCGTTGCCTTCGCCGTGGCCGCCCGACGCTCAGGCGTGGAAGCGGTGGTGGCGCTTGGCCAATGGCTGGCCAGCCCGGAGCATCCGTCGCTGATGACGAGGCAGGCCTGGTTGACCGACAAGCTGTTCGAGTTGCTGCCCGATACGGCGCATGTGGCCGTCGATCCGGGTTACTTCGCCGACAACTACCTGCAGCTGGTCCCCCTGGCCGCCCAGCTCGGGGTGTTGCCGACACCGACCGGGGTGGGCCGAAACGCGCCGCCCTCCAACGAAGACATCGCGCGGGTCGCCGTCGGCGCGCTGCTCGACCCCCACCGTCACGACGGCCGCGCCTACCGGCCCACCGGACCGACGCTGCTCTCGGGGGCCGAGATCGCCGATGCGGTCGGTGCAGCGTTGGGCAGGCGGGTGCGTCACATCGACGTTCCGCCGTGGATGTTCATGCGCGCCGTGCGCGTCAACGCCAAACGGCTCGGCGCCGATGGGTTCTTCCAGTCCAGCTTGCGTCACTACCTTCCCGAGCACGGCCAGGGAACCTGGGAGGTGGGCGCGCCGACCACACACGTCCGCGATGTCGCCGGCGTCGAGCCCGAGGACTTCCTCACCATCGCGCGCCGCTATGTCACCGGACCGGAATCCCGCCGTACCGCAGGCAATTTCATGCGACAGCTGGGCAACTTCATGTTGACCGCGATCACACCGATGCGCCGGCTGGACAAGTTCGACCGGACCCAACAACACCCGCAGCCCGCCCACCCACGGCTTTCCGGCCAGTCCCCGGTATGGCGCAGTGAGCACGGCGTCGCGCACCGGGATCCCGTTGCCCTGAACGCCGCTGGAGAAAGGATCGGAACACGATGAGTACGGCACCACAAGGCAGCACCTACGTCTTGGGCCACGCCGACGCGGAGGTGCAGCGCCTCCTCCTGCAGGGCCGGCTCTACGACCACCACACCGAGCACGCGCTGCGACTGGCCGGGCTGCGGCCGGGCATGCGCGTGCTCGACATCGGGTCCGGACCCGGCGACGTGTCGTTCGTCGCCGCCCGGCTGGTCGGTCCGACCGGGACCGTCCTCGGCGTCGACGCCGCGGCCGCGATGGTCGAGCTCGCCCGCGCCCGCGCTCTCGAACAGGGCTGGCGCACAGTGCGTTTCACCCAGGCCGCGGTCGACACCATCGTGCCGGACGAACCGGTGGACGCGGTCATCGGCCGGTTGATCCTGATGCACCTGCCGGACCCGGCCGCCACGTTGCGGCGCCTCAGCTCCTTCGTACGCCCCGGCGGCGTTGTCGCGTTCTCGGAGAACGACATCACCGGTGCGCACGGCGTTCCGGACACGCCGCTGTTCCGGCGCGTGACGGGCGGAATCGTTCGCGCCTTCGAGGACATGGGGCTCAGCCCGCGATTCGGCACCACGCTGCACACGATCTTCGCCGACGCCGGCCTCAGCACTCCGCGGCTGACCCTCGGCACGCCGATCGGCACCGCCGCCGACACGGACATCCTGGCCTACCTCGCGGAAGTCTGGCGGCTGGTGTCCCCCATTGCCGAACAGGGCGGCTTCGCCATCGACGAACTCGCCGACATCGACGAGTTCGTGCCGCGATTCCGTCAGGAGGCGCAGGCGGTCAACGCCCTCATCGCGATGCCTCCCATCATTACCGCGTGGGCTCAGGTGCAGAAATGAACGACACCATCGCGGCCCAGTACTCGACCGGCCTGTCGCGGGCAAACATCAAACGGGCGCTGATCGACGCCGGGAAGGACCTCGACGGCCTTCGACCCGCCGACCTGGCCCTGCTGGAGGACTTCCACACCATGGGCCGCATCGCCACCGCGCAGCTGGTGGACCTTACGCAGATCTCCAGCGCGAGCGCGGTGCTCGACGCCGGTAGCGGGATCGGTGGCACGGCCCGCTACCTCGCCGACCGCTATGGCTGCCGGGTCACCGCCGTTGACCTCACCGAGGAGTACTGCGAGACGAACGACTGGCTCAACCGGCTCGTCGGTCTCGACCGCCTCATCGCGGTTCGCCAGGCGGACGTCACCGAACTCCCCTTCGCCGACGACACTTTCGACGTCGCGATCAGCCAGCACGTCCAGATGAACGTGGCCGACAAGGCGCGGCTCTACGCCGAGGCGCGCCGCGTCCTCACTCCCGGTGGCCGGCTTGCGCTGTGGGACTTGACCATCGGCGACGGCCGCGCACTCGACTTCCCGTTGCCCTGGACCGACACCGCCGCCAACAGCCACCTGGTGGCCCCCGGCGAGCTGCGCACCCTGGTCACCTCCGCGGGATTGGCGGTGCAGCACTGGAACGACCTCACCGAGACCGCGAGCTCGCTCATGCAGGCGCTGCTGGCCCAGCCGCCCCAGCCGCTGGGCCTGCACGCCTTCGTCCCCGACTTCGACCGCAAGGCCGAAAACCTCACCCGGGCGCTGGCCGATGGGCGCCTGCGCGCGATCCAGGGCGTGGCAGTGGCAAAAGACCGCTGATCCCTGGCGACACGCATGGCGGGCATGGTGAAGTGGGTATCGCTTAAGCCAGTCGCCCGAGACCAGAGAGCGAGGTCCGCCGTTGAGTTCAGCGCTGGGTCTGCCGGAGGAGGTGCGTGCCTGTCTGTTCGACCTCGACGGAGTGCTCACCGACACCGCCAGTGTGCACACCAAGGCCTGGAAGGCCATGTTCGACGCCTACCTGTCCGACCGGGCCAAGCGCACCGGCGACGAATTCGTCCCCTTCGACGCGGGCGCGGACTACCGCGAATACGTGGACGGCAAGAAGCGCGAGGACGGCGTCCGGTCCTTTTTGGAAAGCCGCGACATCCAGCTGCCCGACGGCAGCCCCGACGACCCCGACGACGCCGAGACGATCTACGGCCTGGGCAACCGCAAGAACGACATGTTCCAGAAGGTCCTCAAGGAGGACGGCGTCAAGGTGTTCGATGGATCCCGCCGCTACCTAGAGGCGGTGTCGGCCGCGGGCCTGGCAATCGCGGTGGTGTCGTCGAGCGCCAACACCCGCGACGTCCTCGAGGTCACCGGCCTGGACCGGTTCGTGCAAAAGCGGGTGGACGGCGTCACCCTGCGCGAGGAACACATCGCCGGCAAGCCGGCCCCCGACTCTTACCTGCGCGGGGCGCAGCTGCTCGACGTCGACGCCGCAGCGGCGGCGGTGTTCGAAGACGCGTTGTCCGGCGTGGCGGCCGGCCGGGCCGGTAACTTCGGATTCGTGGTGGGCGTCGACCGAGTGGGCCAGGCCGAGGAACTGCGCCGCAACGGCGCCGACGTGGTGGTCACCGACCTCGCCGAGCTGCTGGGCTCATGATCACCGACGAATCGTTCCCCGTTGACCCCTGGCACGTGCGCGAGACCCAGCTCGACCTGAATCTGCTGGCCCAGTCAGAATCGCTGTTCACCCTGTCCAACGGGCACATCGGGCTGCGCGGCAACCTCGACGAGGGCGAGCCCTACGGCCTGCCGGGCACCTATCTGAACTCCTTCTACGAGATCCGGCCGCTGCCCTACGCCGAGGCCGGTTACGGCTACCCCGAAGCCGGCCAGACGCTGGTCGACGTCACCAACGGCAAGATCATCCGGCTGCTGGTCGAGGACGAGCCGTTCGACGTCCGCTACGGCGAAGTCCTATGTCACGAACGGGATCTGGACCTTCGCGCCGGAACGCTGACCCGCAGCGCGCACTGGCGCTCGCCGGCGGGCAAAGAGGTCAAGGTGGTCTCCACCCGGCTGGTGTCACTGGCCCAGCGCGGCGTCGCCGCCATCGAGTACTGCGTCGAGGCGATCGGTGAGTTCGTTCGGGTGACGGTGCAGTCGGAGCTGGTCACCAACGAGGACCAGCCGGAGACCTCCGGCGACCCCCGGGTGTCGGCCATCCTGGAGACCCCGCTCGAAGCGGTCGCGCACGAATACACCGACACTGGAGCGGTTCTCATGCACCGCACGCGCAGCAGCGCGCTGATGATGGCCGCCGGCATGGATCACGAGGTCGACGTTGAAGGGCGCGTCGAGGTCACCACCGACGCGCGCGCCGACCTGGCCCGCACCACCGTGATCTGCGGGCTGCGCAAGGGACAGAGGCTGCGCGTCGTCAAGTACCTGGCGTACGGATGGTCGAGCATGCGCTCGCGCCCGGCGCTGCGCGACCAGGTCGCTGCCGCGCTGCACAGCGCCCGCTACACCAGCTGGCAGGGACTGTTGGATGCGCAGCGCGAGTATCTGGACAACTTCTGGGACTGCGCCGACGTCGAGGTCGAGGGCGACCCCGAATCCCAGCAGGCCGTGCGATTTGGGCTGTTCCACCTGCTGCAGGCCAGCGCCCGCGCCGAACGCCGCGCGATCGCCGCCAAGGGGCTCACCGGAACCGGCTATGACGGCCACGCCTTCTGGGACACCGAGGGGTACGTGCTGCCGGTGCTCAGCTACACCGCGCCACACACCGTGGCCGACGCGCTGCGCTGGCGCGCCTCGACCCTGGATCTGGCCAAGGAGCGGGCGGCCGAACTGGGCTTGGAGGGCGCCGCGTTCCCCTGGCGGACCATCCGCGGGCAGGAGTGTTCGGCCTACTGGCCGGCCGGCACGGCGGCCTGGCACATCAACGCCGACATCGCGATGGCCTTCGAGCGCTACCGCATCGTCACCGGCGACGACGACCTGGAGGCCGATTGCGGGCTGGAGGTGCTGGTCGAGACCGCCCGGCTGTGGCTCTCGCTCGGCCACCACGACCGGCACGGCGTCTGGCACCTCGACGGCGTCACCGGCCCCGACGAGTACACGGCGATCGTGCGCGACAACGTCTTCACCAACCTGATGGCCGCGCACAATCTGCGCGTCGCCGCCGACGCCTGCAACCGCCACCCCGATGTGGCCAAGGCGCTGGGGGTCACCAACGAGGAGATGGCGGCGTGGCGCGATGCGGCCGGCGCCGCCAACATTCCGTACGACGAGGGGCTGGGAGTCCATCAGCAGTGTGAAGGATTCACCACCCTCGCGGAGTGGGACTTCAAGGAGAACCACGCCTACCCGTTGCTGCTGCACGACCCGTACGTGCGCCTGTACCCCGCGCAGGTGATCAAGCAGGCCGACTTGGTCCTGGCGATGCACTGGCAGAGCCACGCGTTCACGCCCGAGCAGAAGGCGCGCAACGTCGACTATTACGAGCCGCGCATGGTCCGCGACTCGTCACTGTCGGCGTGCACGCAGGCGGTGATGTGCGCCGAGGTGGGGCACCTCGAGCTCGCGCACGACTACGCTTACGAGGCCGCCCTGATCGACCTGCGCGATCTGCACCACAACACCCGCGACGGTCTGCACATGGCCTCATTGGCCGGCGCCTGGACGGCGCTGGTGTCCGGCTTCGGCGGCCTACGCGACGACGAGGGCGTCCTGTCGCTGGATCCTCAACTGCCCGATGGCATTTCGCGGCTACGGTTCCGGCTGCGCTGGCGCGACTTCCGGGTCACGGTCGACGTCAACCACGCCGAGGTCACCTACACGCTGCGCGACGGGCCCGGCGGCGAGCTGACCATCCGGCACGCCGGCGAGGACCTCGAGCTGAGCACCGAATCCGCGACGACGGTCGCGGTGCATCCCCGCAAGCCGCTACTGCCGCCGCCGCAGCAGCCCGCCGGCCGCGAACCGCTGCACAGGCGATCCCTGATCGCGGAATCGGTGCAGGCTCACTGAGCATCGGCGGGCGCGAGGATGCGTTGCACCTCGGCGCCGGCCGCTGCGCGTATCTCGGCATCCGTCAGCTCCTCAATCCCGGTGGCGGACCGCAGGATCGGGGCGAACAGGCGCCAACCGAACTGCAGCGCAAGGGCATTGGCGACCGCGAGCCGGGCCTTGACGTCGTCGTCGTAGAGCGGCCGCACCCCGTCGAGCAGCGTCGCGATGTTGGGAAAGCGCTTCTGTAGCTGGCCGGCCGGATAGCCGTCCAGCACGGTGCGCGCCATCACCCGCATCTGGCGATCCAGGGAACTCTCCAGCACGGCCGCGGGCGCATCGGTGCCCAGCAGGGCGCTCAGGTTGGCGCCCAGGTGATCGAGCACGGCGCCGACCAATTGCTCCTTGGTGCCGAAGTGGCGGAACACCAGTCCGTGGTTGACGTTGGAGCGCGCGGCGATGTCGCGGATGGACGTCGCGGCCGGACCGCGCTCGGCGAACAGGTCGGTGGCGGCTTCCAGAATCGCCGCGGCCACCTCCGCGCGCCCGGTGGGCACCTTCCCGCGGCCGGTTGCGGAAGTTGTAGTCATCTGACTACACTACCAAATGTAGTCGATTGACTACACCCGTTTTGACTCAAGGAACACGAAATGACAGGTCAGATAACCGTCACCAAGCTGGGCAGTCGCATCGGCGCCCGGGTGGACGGGGTTCGCCTCGGCGGCGACCTCGACCAGGACGCGGTCGAGACGATCCGCCGGGCGCTGTTGACCCACAAGGTGATCTTCTTCCGTCACCAGCACCACCTCGACGACTCCGAGCAGCTCGCGTTCGCCGGTCTGCTGGGCACGCCGATCGGCCACCCGGCCGCGTCGGCCCTGGCCGCCAAGCACCTCCCGGTGATCACACCGATCGACTCGGAGTACGGCAAGGCGAACCGCTGGCACACCGACGTGACGTTCGCCGCCAACTACCCCTCGGCGTCGATCCTGCGTGCGGTCACGCTGCCGGCCTACGGGGGCTCGACGCTGTGGGCCTCGACCGTGGCGGCCTACCAGCACCTGCCCGAACCGCTCAAATGCCTGGTGGAAAACCTCTGGGCGTTGCACACCAACCGGTACGACTACGTGAGCGTCGAAGCGATGAGCGAGGAGCAGCGGGCGTTTCGGCAGGCTTTCGAAAAGCCCGACTTCCGCACCGAGCATCCGGTGGTGCGGGTGCACCCCGAGACCGGCGAACGCACCCTGGTGGCCGGTGACTTCGTGCGCGGCTTCGTCGGCCTGGACAGCCACGAGTCAACCGCCCTCCTGGAGCTGCTGCAGCGGCGAATCACCGTGCCGGAGAACACCATTGGCTGGAACTGGGCGCACGGCGACGTCGCCATGTGGGACAACCGCGCCACCCAGCACCGGGCGGTCGACGACTACGACGACCAGCCCCGGCTCATGCACCGCATCACGCTGATGGGCGACGTGCCGGTCAACGTGCGTGGCGAGCGCAGCCGGGTGGTCAGCGGCGCGCCGCTTCAGGCGCTGGCAAGTTAATGGTGACGACCCGCAGCGCCCGGCTACGCCGCGCTCGCGATCGTCACGAGTTAACTGGCGTCGGCGGTGGAGCTGATGTGATTGCTCGGCAACCAGCGCAGCGCGCCGGGCGCGGTGGCCGGGACGACGGGCGCCTTGGGCGGGATCGGCTCCAGGCGGCGATACGGCTGGCCCTGCGCCGGGCGCTGGTCGTCCTCACCGGCGTTCGGCCACAACGACGCGGCCCGCTCGGCCTGGGCGGTGATTGACAGCGAGGGGTTGACGCCCAGGTTCGCCGAGATCGCCGCGCCGTCCACCACGAACAGCGTCGGGTAGCCGTAGACCCGGTGATACGGGTCGATCACCCCATGCTCGGCGTTGTCGCCGATCACGGCGCCGCCGAGGAAATGCGCGGTCAGCGGGATGTTGAACAGCTCTCCCCAGGTGCCGCCGGCCACGGCGTCGATCTTGTCGGCGATGCGCCGGGTGACCTGATTCCCGACCGGGATCCAGGTCGGGTTCGGCTCGCCGTGGCCCTGCTTGCTGGTGTACCAGCGGATGCCCAGCCTGCCGCGTTTGGTGTAGGTGGTGATGGAGTTGTCCAGGTGCTGCATGACCAAGGCGATCAGCGTGCGTTCGCTCCACTGACGGACGTTGAGCAACCGCATCATGCGACGCGGATCCTCGCGGGCCTGGTCCAACAGTTGCTTCCAGCGCGGCACGTCGCTGCCTTCGGGGCCGGTTCCGTCGGTCATCAGCGTCTGCAGCAGCCCCATCGCGTTGGAGCCCTTGCCGTAGCGGACCGGCTCGATGTGGGTGTCCGGCGTCGGGTGGATCGACGAGGTGATCGCCACCCCGTGCGTCAGGTCGAGGTTCGGGTCGACCTCGAGCTTCCCGGCGCCGACAATGGACTCGGAGTTGGTGCGGGTGAGCACGCCCAGCCGATCCGACAGCCGCGGCAGCAGACCCTGATCGCGCATGTTGAACAGCAGGTGCTGGGTGCCCCAGGTGCCGGCGGCCAGGATCACCTGCTTCGCCGTGTAGGTGCGCCGGTCGCGGCGCAGCCAACTGCCGGTACGCACGGTGCGAACTTCCCACAGCCCATCAGGACGCTGCTCGAAACGCTTGACCGTGGTCATCGGGATCACCTGCGCCCCAGCAGATTCCGCGAGAGCCAGGTAGTTCTTCAGCAGGGTGTTCTTGGCGCCGTAACGACAACCGGTCATGCAGCAACCACATTCCAGGCAGCCGGTGCGCTCCGGCCCCGCGCCACCGAAGTAGGGGTCCGGCACGGTCTTGCCCGGGGCCTTGGTGCCGTCGGGGCCGAAGAACACGCCGACGGGAGTCGGCACGAACGTGTCGCCGCAGCCCATCTCGTCCGCCACCTGTTTGACGATCCGGTCGGCGTCGGTGAAGGTCGGGTTCTCCACCACGCCGAGCATCCGCTTGGCCTGCTCGTAGTGCGGCATCAGCTCGTCGCGCCAGTCCGTGATGTGCGCCCACTGCTGGTCTTTGAAGAACGGCTCCGGCGGCACGTACAGGGTGTTGGCGTAGTTCAGCGAGCCGCCGCCCACCCCGGCGCCGGCCAGGATCAGCACGTTCTTCAGGGGGTGGATCCGCTGGATGCCGTAGCAGCCCAGTCTCGGCGCCCACAGAAACTTGCGCAGATCCCAGGACGTCTCGGCGAAATCTTCGTCGGCGTACCGGCGTCCGGCCTCCAATACGCCGACGCGGTAGCCCTTTTCGGTCAGCCGCAACGCGCTGACGCTGCCCCCGAAACCCGAACCGATGATCAGTACGTCGTAATCCGGCTTCATCGCACCAGTATGGCCTTACCGGCGGGTAACAAGCCAGCGACCCTCGCGGGGCTAGCTACCGACGGTCAGGCCGACCTTCTGGAACTCCTTGAGGTCGCAATAGCCGGCCTTGGCCATCGACCGCCGCAGGCCGCCGACCAGGTTGAGGCTGCCGAACGGATCGTCGGACGGCCCGTTGAGCACCTGCTGCAGCGGCGGGCGCTCACCGACGGCGATCTGCAGCAGCGCCCCGCGCGGCAGCGAGGGATGCGCCGCGGCGGCGGGCCAGAACCAGCCCTCGCCCAGCGCCTCGGCGGACTCGGCCAGCGGCGTGCCCAGCACCACCGCGTCGGCCCCGCAGGCGATGGCCTTCGCCAGCTCACCGGAGGTGTGGATGTCGCCGTCGGCCAGCACGTGCACGTAGCGGCCGCCGGTCTCGTCGAGGTATTCGCGCCGCGCGGCGGCGGCGTCGGCGATCGCGGTGGCCATCGGCACGCTGATGCCCAGCACCTCGTCGCTGGTGGTCACTCCCCTGGTCGCGCCGTAGCCGACGATGACGCCGGCGGCGCCGGTGCGCATCAGGTGCAGCGCGGTGCGGTGGTCCTGCACGCCGCCGGCGACCACCGGCACGTCGAGCTCGGAGATGAAGGTCTTGAGGTTCAGCGGTTCCCCGGCTCCATCCCTGTCTTGGGCCACTCTTTCGGCCGACACGATGGTGCCCTGGATGACCAGCAGGTCGATGCCGGCCTGCACCAGCACCGGCGTCAGCGCCTGGGCGTTCTGCGGGCTGACCCGCACGGCGGTGGTGACGCCGGCGTCGCGGATCCGGGCGATCGCGGAGCCCAGCAGGTCCGGGTTCAGCGGGGCCGCGTGGAACTCCTGCAGCAGCCGGATGGCCGCCGAGGGCTCGGGCTCCTTGCTGGCCGCCTCGACGAGTTGGGCGATCTTGGCCTCGACGTCGGCGTGGCGCCCGATCAGTCCCTCACCGTTGAGCACGCCCAGGCCGCCGAGCTTGCCGAGCTCGATCGCGAACTCCGGCGACACCAGCGCGTCGGTCGGATGCGCGAGCACCGGAATCTCGAACCGGTAGGCGTCCAGCTGCCAGGCGGTCGAGACGTCCTGCGAGGAGCGGGTGCGCCGGGACGCGACGATGCTGACTTCGCTCAGTTCATAGCTGCGCCGGGCGACGCGGCCCATCCCGATCTCGACCATCTCCGGCCTCAGCGTGCGTAGTAGTTGGGGGCTTCGACCGTCATGGCGACGTCGTGCGGGTGGCTCTCCCGCAGCCCGGCCGCCGTGATCCGGACGAACTGCGCCTGCTGCAGCGCCTCGATGCTCGGCGAGCCGGTGTAGCCCATCGCGGCGCGCAGGCCGCCGGTCAGCTGGTGGATCACCGAGGACAGCGGGCCGCGGAAGGGCACCCGGCCCTCGATGCCCTCGGGCACCAGTTTGTCTTCGGAGAGCGCGTCGTCGGCGAAGTAGCGGTCCTTGGAATACGACTTCCCGCTGCCCGAGCCGCGTCCGGCCATGGCGCCCAGCGACCCCATCCCGCGGTAGCTCTTGAACTGCTTGCCGTTGACGAAGATCAGCTCCCCGGGGGCCTCGGCGGTGCCGGCCAGCAACGAGCCGAGCATGGCCGTCGACGCGCCGGCGGCCAGCGCCTTGGCGATGTCGCCGGAGTACTGCAGGCCGCCGTCGGCGATCACCGGGACGCCCGCCGGGCCGCACGCCGCGACCGCCTCCAGAATCGCGGTGATCTGTGGTGCGCCGACGCCGGCGACCACCCGCGTGGTGCAGATCGAGCCCGGCCCGACGCCCACCTTCACCGCGTCGGCGCCGGCGGCGACCAGGGCCGCGGCCGCCGAGCGGGTGGCGACGTTGCCGCCGATCACCTCGACCTTCTCGCCCACCTCGGCCTTGAGCTTGCCGACCATGTCGAGCACCAGCCGGTTGTGCGCGTGCGCGGTGTCCACGATCAGCACGTCGACCCCGGCGTCGACCAGCATCATCGCCCGGACCCAGGCGTCACCGCCGACACCCACGGCGGCGCCGACCAGCAGCCTGCCGTCGCTGTCCTTGGTGGCCAGGGGGTGCTGTTCGGTCTTGACGAAGTCCTTGACGGTGATCAGCCCGGTCAGCCGGCCGTGGCCGTCGACGATGGGCAGCTTCTCGATCTTGTGGCGGCGCAACAGCCCCAGCGCCGCGTCGGCGGACACGCCCTCCTGGGCGGTGATCAGCGGGGCCTTGGTCATCACCTCGGCCACCTTCTTGGTCTGGTCGACCTCGAACCGCATGTCGCGGTTGGTGATGATGCCGACCAGGGCGCCCGACTCGTCGACCACCGGCAGGCCGGAGATGCGGAACCGTGCGCACATCGCGTCGACCTGGGCCAGGGTGTTGTCCGGGCGGCAGGTGACCGGGTCGGTGACCATCCCGGCCTCCGAGCGTTTGACCATTTCGACCTGGCCGGCCTGCTCGGCCACCGGCAGGTTGCGGTGCAGGACACCCATGCCGCCGGCCCGGGCCATCGCGATGGCCATCCGCGACTCGGTGACCGTGTCCATCGCCGAGCTGACCAGCGGCACTTTGAGCCTGATCTTCTTGGTCAGCTGGCTGGAGGTGTCCGCGGTGGCGGGCACCACGTCGGAGGCCGCCGGCAGCAGCAAGACGTCGTCGAACGTCAGCCCGAGCATGGCGATCTTGTGCGGGTTGTCACCCCCGGTGGGCACCGGGTCGTCGACCAGGCCACCCACCCGCACATACGCACTGCCGACGAGGTCAGAGCTGTCTTCCAGGTGGGACGTGCCACGGGTCATCAGAGGGGCCCTCCATACGATGCGGCGTGAGAGAACCATCCTATCGGCTTGCCTGTCCCTGCCGTCCGCTTGCTCGGGCGCGCCGCGCGCACCAAACGGCGCGACGGAACCATCCGGCATGGCGAGTAGCCGCCTGCTGGCGTTATCCGGGGCGGGCTGCGTAGGCTAGAGGCGTGCGCGACCACCTCCCACCGGGTTTGCCGCCCGACCCTTTCGCCGACGACCCCTGTGATCCGTCGGCGGCCTTGGAAGCCGTCGAGCCAGGCCAGCCCCTGGATCAACAAGAGCGAATGGCCGTCGAGGCCGACCTCGCCGATCTGGCCGTGTACGAAGCGCTGCTGGCGCACAAGGGTATTCGCGGACTGGTGGTCTGCTGCGATGAATGTCAGCAGGATCACTACCACGACTGGGACATGCTGCGGGCCAACCTGCTGCAGCTGCTGATCGACGGCACCGTGCGCCCGCACGAGCCCGCCTATGACCCCGAGCCGGACGCCTACGTCACGTGGGACTACTGCCGCGGGTATGCCGACGCGTCGCTCAACGAAGCGACCTCGGACGCCGACGGTTTCCACCGCCGGCACTGATTTAGCGGCTCACTGATTCGGAATCAGCGGCGCCACCGGCGGTGGCGTCTGGCCGTGATGGTGATGCTTACCCACTGACGGACTCGGCTGCGGGCTCGGCGCGGCCGGCGGCGTCAGCGGTGCGGGTGGCGCCGCGGGGATCGCGGCGGAGGCCGGGCCGGCCGGCGCCGCGGGAGGCGGGGCGACCGGGAGCGTGGCGTTCGGGTCGCGCGCGTCGACCTTCGCGTTCAACAGCTTCAGCTGGTCGGTCAGTTCCTGTTTGCTGGCCGGGTCGTCGATCGAGGCCACCAGGCTGCTCACCTCGGTCAGCTGATTCTTGGCCTGGTCCCACTGGCCGCGGTCGATCGATTCCTGCACCTTCGCCAGGTCGGCCTTGGCGGCCAGCATCTCCTGCTTTTCGTGGACCTGCGGCTGGTCGAAGAACATCGCGTGCAGCCCGTACAGGGTGCCGCCGGGCCGGGCCTCGACCACCATGGCGCCGAAGCCGCTGAGCACCATCAGCGCCGCGGCCACCGATCCGACGACGGCCAGTCCGCGATGGCCGCGCCGCCGTTCGGCCAGTCCGGTGCGCAACGCGTTGACGGCCTCTTCGGGCGTCACCAGGGCGCTGGCCGGCGGCCACCTCAGGTTGTCGCGCCAGTCCTCCAGCAGTGTGGTGAGCACCTGAAAATCAGGGTCGTCGGGATCCTCGACCTGGCTGCCGGAGACCGGCCGGCGCTGGGCCAGCGCATCGAGCAGCAGGTCGGTGCGGGCGAATTCGTCCAGGGAGTCAGGCACAGTCACCTGCCGCGATCATCTCGGATTTCAGCCGCGACAGCGCGCGGTGCTGGGCAACTCGGACGGCCCCGGTGGTGCTGCCGACGGCGGTCGCGGTCTCCTCGGCGGACAGGCCGACGACGACGCGCAGGATCAGGATCTCGCGTTGCTTGGCGGGCAGGATCTCGAGCAGTTCGCTCATCCGGCTCACCGAATCCGCTTCGATCGCAAGCTGTTCGGGCCCCGCATCGCTCGACCAGCGATCGGGAATCGATTCGGTGGGATAGGCGAGATCGCGTCCGGCAGCGCGGTGGGCATCGGCGACCTTGTGGGCCGCGATGCCGTACAGGAAGGCCAGGAATGGACGCCCGCGATCGCGATAACGCGGCAGCGCCGTGATAGTCGCCAAGCACACCTCCTGTGCCACGTCATCCGCTGACAGGCCACCCCGATCGACGGTGCCGACACGCGCTCGGCAATATCGCACGACGATCGGACGGATGGTCTCCAGCACCTCCCTCAATGCGTTGTGGTCGCCGGTGACGGCCTTCGCGACCACAGCGTCGAGACGTTCCCCTGCTGGAATTGTCATCGACGGTGATATCTCCAACGTTACGAAGCGGACACATCGCGGGCCAACCGGGCTAACTAACGAAATGACAATAACGGTCGGGAGGCCGTTTCAAGCGGAACGCCACGTCCCACCGGCGCGCCGCACCTGGCCTGCGCAGACATCGCGGATTTCGTGCAGCTGGTGTGCCACAAACGTGACGCTTCCGATATCGATCAGCAAGCAAGCCAGCGCCCACCGCAGTGGCAGCAGCCCTAACCGGCCCGCATCCGTCAGCGCGGCGTCCGCGACCGCCCGGGCACGCTCGAGGTTGCCCGCGCAGCACAGCGCGGCGGCCAGCACCACCTCGCTTTTGACCCGGTGGCGCGGCGATGCGACGGTCATGGCCGCCGCCAGCTCCACGCCTTCGCCGGCGTGGCGGACGGCGGCGTCGCCTTCACCGCGGGCCATCGCCAGTTCGGCGGCCACCCATCGTCGGCGCACCGGCAGCCGATCGGGCACCGCCGCTTCGGAATTCGGCGACGCAAGCAGCGGATCGGTGCGCGCCAGCAGCGTCGCCGCGGCCGCGAAGCGCCCGACGCCCAGCGCGTCGGCGGCCAGCCCGATAAGCGCGTCGGCGCACGCCTCGGGGTCGCCGCCGGCCAGCGCCAGGGCGCGCCCGTCCCAGCCCCGCGCCACACCATGCCAACCGAGCTGGCGCAAAAACGACCCCTGCGTGCTCCTGCCCAGCGACGCCAGCCGCCCGGTGGGCGCGATGCGCCGCAGCACCGCGAGGTCGCGGTAGGCGGCGCCGTAGCGCCCCTGGCCCCCGGCCGCCACGGCGCGCAGCCACAGTTCCTCCGGCGTCGTCGCCGACGGCAGCGGCCAGTCGGCGGGGCGGTCCCCGAAGGCGGCGTCGGCCAGCCGCCGCCCAATCACGGAAGTGTGACGAGTTTCAATCACAATGATGTAGTAAACAGTTTGTGGTCTTCATGTTACCGAACCGTTAATCACTATAGCCCATGGATAAATTCGCCTTATCCCTCTACCACGCGCTGAGCTGGGCAATCTCGTTTCGGCCAACCGCCTGGTAGCACGGCATACGTTTCGCAATTTCAATCGAGATGAACGCAAAGTTAATTCTGCTCCAACGGGCACATACTTTGCCGGGCTAAGTGGCTATTGACGGAAATTCACCGCCGCCCCTAACGTCTACGCATGACGGGTAGTCATCGGTGACTCCACTCCACTTAATTTAAGTTGCACCCAACCGCTTTCACGAACCTGACCTCGAGCGGGCGGTGCAGAGAGGGAACGAACCAATGCCACAGCCGGAGCAGCTACCTGGACCCAACGCCGACATCTGGAATTGGCAACTGCAGGGCTTATGCCGCGGCGTTGACTCGTCGATGTTCTTCCACCCCGACGGTGAACGTGGCCGGGCCCGCATGCAGCGCGAGCAGCGCGCGAAGGAAATGTGCCGGCAGTGCCCGGTCATCCAGGAGTGCCGGTCGCACGCCCTCGAAGTCGGTGAGCCCTACGGGGTTTGGGGCGGCCTGTCCGAGTCCGAGCGCGACCTGCTGCTCAAGGGCGACATCGGCCGGGGGCGCACCATCCGCCGGTCGGCCTAAGTCCCGCACGGCGCGCGCGATTTGCGCCCGCCCCAATGGATTCGAGCGAGGACACGCGCGACGCGGATGTTCGGGCGCACCACCCGGCCGCATCGAACCCCCTCGACAACTAGTCCGCGGCCGCAGGGCCCTGCCGAGGTCGCTGGGCCGGTAGGCTTGGTCGCCGGGGACGCCTAACGGAGGGGAACGCAGATGGCCGACACCGCGGCAGATCGCGCTATTAACAACGTCTTTGAGGCCGTGAACACGACGGCGACCCACCTCGGCCGCATCGTGGGTTTGATCGCCGGCGCGGCGGGGCGGGCCGCGCAAGAGGTGGTCGACCTGGTCTGGGACTACCGCGACCTGGCCAGCGAGGTGCGCAAACCCGCGGAGTAGGCCGTTTCGACGCGGGCCAATGTGGGTAGGCACCGCAAATGAACAAGGCCGCATGCTTTGCGGTCGCGGCGTTCACCGCGACCGTGGCCTCGCTAGCCGCGTGCTCGAACCAGCAAGGCAGCCAGCCCAATACGTCACCGTTGACCAGCTCGACTCCCGGCGCGGAGCGGCTGACCACCCAGCTGAAGACCGCCGACGGCAGTCCGGTGGCCAACGCCACGTTCGAATTCGCCAACGGCTATGCGACGGTGACCGTGGAAGCCGGACCCAACCAGGTGCTCAGCCCCGGTTTCCACGGGCTGCAGATCCACGCGGTGGGCAAGTGCGAGGCCAATTCGGCTGCGCCGAGCGGCGGCTCGAGCGGGGACTTCGACTCCGCCGGAAGCGTTTACCAGGCGCCCAATCACACGAGTTACCCGGCCAGCGGCGACCTGACCGCCTTGCAGGTGCGCTCCGACGGTTCGGCCAAACTGGTCACCACCAGCAACGCGTTCACCTCCGCTGACCTGAGAAACAGTGCGGGCACCGCGCTGATCATCCACCAGACCGCGGACAATCTGGGCAGCACCGCCCCGACGGGTGAATCCGGCAAGCGGCTGGCCTGCGGTGTGATTGCGGCGTCGTCGACCACCACAACCTCGTCGACCACCAGCGTGACGACCAGCACCACCACCACCGTGGTGCCGCCGGCATCCACCAGTACGAGCACCAGCACCGTCACGGTCACCAGCAGCCCGACCCTGACGTCGACACCGACCACGACCGTCACGACACCGCCCACCTTTCCTCCCGGGCGCTGACGCTCGAGCCACCGTGAAAGGGAACACCCCCGATCCGCAAGGGACCGGGGGTGTTTCGCGTCGCCTAGTCGGCATCGGCGACTGCGGTCAGTTGGGTGATCGCTGTGTCGAATGGCTCGGGACTACGCAGGGCGCGGCCGAGGATCAGCGCGCCCTCCACATTGATCCACACACTCGTTGCCAGCTGCACGGCCCTGTCGTGGCTCAGGCCTTTCTCGGTGAGCCGGGCGGCGAGCGTGGTGATCAGATCCTGGAAGGCTCGCCGCGTCACATCGCTGAGTTGGTCGGACGCGGGCGTCGACTCGATGACGATGGGAGCGACCGCGCACCCCTCGCGGTAGTTGCTTGACACCAGTTCATCGCGTTCGCGCCCGATAAACGCCGCGATCAGTTCAGCGGCGGTGCGGGTGTTGGCCGCCGCGCGGTTGATGTCTGCGATGCGGTCGGAAGCGTGCAGAAGGGCGACCTCGCTGGCGAGTTCTTCCTTCCCGCCCGGGAAGTGAAAGTAGATCGACCCGCGCGGGGCGGCGCTCTCGGTGACGACGTCCGACAGGGCAGTGCCGAGATAACCGTGTTCGCCGAACAAGCGCCGCGCGGCGGCGGTCATCCGCGCCTTGCTGTCACTCTTCCTTGGCATGTCGTCCATCATACATAGTTCCTTGCGGGCGCCCGGATAGCGCAGTAATCTCGGCTCTAGTTGTAAGTATGTCGCACGACATAGTATCTCTGTTCGCCGGAGCCCCGCTCCGCACCACGAAAGGAACGCCATGCCCGTCTACCAGTGCTACAGCCCGAAGGGCCTACTGACCCGGTCCGCGAAAGCCAAGATCGCCGAGGAGATGACCACCATGTACTGCGACGCCACCGGAGCGTTGGCGTCGTGGGTCAAAGTGCTTTTTCACGAACTCCCCGAGGGCGACTGCTTCACGGCCGGCAAACCGGCAACGCAGTCGTTGATTCTCGGCTTCAACCGCCACGGACGTGACCTCATGACGCGGCAGGCAATGCTGCGTCAGCTCGCGCAGATCTGGACGCGTAACTCGGGCCAGCCCGAAGCCGACCTATGGATCTCGATCGCCGAAGTCGATCCCACGAATGTCATGGATGCCGGCTTGTTCATCCCCGCGTCCGGCCACGAGCGCGAATGGCTCGAGCAGAACCGGACCAGGCTTGCCGAACTGGGAATTGCGTCCTGACAAGCGCTGCCTTCCAACGTATTTCGATAAACAACTGTAACGAGGAAACACCATGACCAAATCACTGCACGGATCGATCGAGACGGCCTCACATCAGGTCGACCGGTTGACGATCCAGATCGACGACACGTTCGACGGGTTCAAGAATCGCTACGAGCAAGCGGTGCCCGCTTTCCAGAGCGAGATATTCGACTCCCTCATCGAACGAGAAGCTGACTGGCAGACCGTTCTAGAGGCCACCGCCCAGAACGCGCCGCACGGCTTCATTCTCTATTGGTCACACGATTTCACGTCGCTGATGCGGCTGGCCGGCGACCGCGGCCGGTGCGTCGAGTACCTGATGGGCAATCACACGATCGCGCAGAAGATGTACCGGTACAACCCGGCCGTTCTGCTCTATGCGCCGTTGCGCACTGCCATTGTGGAGGACGCCGACGGCACCACATGGTTTACCGTTGACCAACCCAGCACGCGGTTCAGCAGCTTCAACATACCCCAAATCACCACGGTAGGAATCGAATTGGATCACAAGCTGGCCACGTTGCTGGCGTAACTCGGCGCCTCCGTGCCGGCCGGACTCACCGCACCGCGTTAGTCACGGCTCAGACGACCGCGGTGACTTGGATCTCGACACGCATCTTCGGACTCGCCAGCGCGGCGACGCCGATGCATGTCCACAGGGGCGCGTGCTCGCCCATGCGCCGGCGAAACTGTTCGACCATGGTGTCCAGGTGCTCGGACCCGATCCGGCCATCCGCTCCGGGGACGTGATAGGAGTGCACGTGCACCACGTCGCGCCAGGAGGCTCCCGCCGTCGACAACGTCCGTTCGACGTTGTCGAAAGCCGCAATGATCTCGTCGCGCGCCGACTCCGGATAGCGCCAGTGCTCGTCCCACCCTCCCTGCCCGGCCGTCTCCACCCGGTCCCCGTAGCGAACGGCCTGCGCATAGTGGAACTCCCGGAGCTGGTGGTCGCCATAGCCGGGAGTGACAGAAAATATCGGCCTACCCATGGGGGCCATCTTCGTCGCCGACCGCGTCGCGGGTACTCGCTTCGCCCGCAATCGACCGCAGGCGCCGCCAAACGCCCCTAGTGTGCTGACATGCAGACGCTGCTGTTCACCCTCGGGCTGGTCTTGTTCCTGCTCGGACTGTTCACCGGATTGCCCCTGCCCGTGTTGAAAAACCGGCGCATGGCGCTGTCGAGTCATCTCGAGGGGGTCCTCAACGGCATGTTCCTCGTGTTGCTGGGCCTGCTCTGGCCGCACGTCCACCTGCCCGAGGCGTGGGCAATCACGGCGGCGGCCCTCGTCGTCTACGCCGCCTACGCGAACTGGTTGGCGACGCTGCTCGCGGCGGCATGGGGCGCCGGCGGCAGGCTCGCGCCGATCGCGACCGGCGACCACGAGGCCTCGGCGGCAAAGGAGAAGTTGGTCAGCGTCCTGCTGGTCTCCCTGGCGCCGTGCATCGTGGTCGGCGTCGTCATCGTCATCGCCGGGCTCTGACGGCGCTACCGGGAGTGCACATCCGGCGTGCGGACATGCTCGGGACGAAAACCACGTCCGACGAAAATCGGCGGAATCGCTTGCAGCGGACCCATACCCACGATCTTGGGGACGCGAATCGGGGACAGGTCACCGCTCAAGTTGGGCGCGATCGCCCTGTCCTGCATGAACACCTGAAAAGCCTGGACGATCCGGGTGGGTAGCTCGCGCCGCCGCTGCACTCTCGCGAGGTCTTCGTCGGTCACCCGGCCCTCGCGCAGCGGGGCGCACAGGACGTTGGCCGCGGCCACCGCGTCGGCCACCGCGAGGTTGATGCCGACCCCGCCGGCCGGCGACATGGCGTGCGCCGCGTCGCCGATGCACAGCAGGCCCGTTCGCCACCACGTCTCGAGCCGATCCACCCGCACGTCGAGTTCGCTGGTGTCGTCCCACGAACTCAGGTCGTTGACGTGCTCTCGCAGCCGCGGTTGCGCGGTCGCGATCCGCTCCTTGAACTCCTCGAGGGATCCCTCCCGCGGGTTTGATCCCTTCGGCATCAAATAGGCGATCTGCCAGTAATCGCCCCGGTAGATCATCGCCATCATCAGGCCCTTGCGCAGCACCGCGAACAGTTCCTGGGGGTCGCCGGGGCGCCATTTCAGCCGGAACCACAGCACATCCATCGGCGAGTGCGCCGCTGCGGTCTGCAGCCCCGCCGCGGCGCGCACCGCGGACTTGCGTCCATCCGCGGCGATCACCAGCTGGGCGCGCACCTCGAGGTCCGGCGTGCGCACCCCGGCCACCCGGTCGCCTTCGACCATGACGTCGGTGACCTCGGCATTGCGAAGCAAGGTGAATTCGGGGTAGGCAGAAGCCTTTTCGGCGAGGAAGTCGAGGAAGTCCCACTGCGGCATCATGGCGATATAGGGCTGCCGGAAACCGAGCCGCTTGAGCACCTTGAAATTGCCGAAGGTGCGAATGGAGCCGTCGGTGTCGAAGGCGACCCGGTCGATCTTGGTGTGCGGTAGCCGCAGGAACTCGTCGATGAACCCCAGCTCGTCCATGATCCGCAGGGTGGACGGGTGCACGGTGTCGCCGCGGAAGTCGCGCAGGAAGTCGTTGTGCTTCTCCAAGACCACGACCCGGATTCCGGCCCGGGCGAGCAGCAGAGCATGAACCATCCCGGCGGGACCGCCGCCGGCAACACACACCTCGGTCTGCAGCACTTGCGTCATGGGCGGGACTCCTCGTGGAGTGTGGAATACGAGTGCAGACTACGGCATCGACACCGTCTACGACGTCGCCGCCGACGCGGGGCCGATGCCGAACACCTGCACCTCGGCCGACTTTCCCTTCAGGGCGTGAAAACCCCTGTCCGTCAGTCCCATTGGCGGCGACCGCAGCGCGTCGACGGTCTGCTGGGTCAGCAGGATCGCGTCCCCGGTGGTTTTGGTGAGCTGTTCGACGCGGGCGGCCACGTTCACGGCGTCACCGATGAGCGTGAATTCGAGTTTGCCTCCGCCGCCGATGGTTCCGGCGATCACCGCACCGGTGTTGATCCCGATGCCGACCCGCACTGCTCCGCCGAATCGTTCGGCTACCAAGTGCTGAATGCGTAACGCCGCGCTCGCCGCCGCGTCGGCATGATCGGCAAGATCGTTAGGGGCGTTGAAGACGGCCAGCGCGCCGTCGCCGAGGAACTTGTTGACATGGCCACCGGCATCGACCACCGCAGGCACCACGATCTCGAACAAAGCATTAAGCCGGGCGACGGTGTCCTCGGCGGTGTTGGCCTCGGCGAACGGGGTGAAGTCGCGGACGTCGACGAACATCACTGTCACCTCGCGGCGCTCGCCGGTGAAGACGTCGTCACCTTGCTCGAGCAGTCGCGCGGCTAGAGCCGGGTCGACATAGTTCCCGAACGCGCCCTGAAGTCGTTGCCGCTCAGCCAATCCCGCCTGCATGCGGTTGAACGACGCCGCCAACGCGCCAAGGTCGTCGTCCTGAACCACTGGCAGGCGCCGGCTGTAGTCGCCCGCCGCAACCCGTTTCGTCCCTTCGGCCAGGTCGCGAATCGGCCGCAGCGAAGGCGCGAACACCGCGGCGACGGTGATAGGTACCGCGAAGCAGAGGATCATCCCGGCCGCGATCAGGAGGTAAAGCAGCGGAAAACGTCCAGCTCGCTCGAAAACCACCGCCAGCAGCGCACTTGAGAGGGCGAACGTGAACGCGACGCCGAGCATGGAGACGTTCACCCACGCCGCAAAGCTCGGATGAGACCGAGGCAGGGAGTCACCGATTCCAGTGTTATCAGCGATAGCAAACCTGGCCGGCCGCAGCGCCGCTTCCACGAAGCTGTGCACACCGATGAGCTGGATGCCCGTTCCCATTGCGGCGCCCATGATCCCGTATTGGACCAGCCGCCACCCCGACGCCCCGGCGATCCCAGCCACGACGACCAAGAGCAGGGCAGCCCAGACAGCGGTGACCACCACGGCTCGGGCAATTGTCCGCCGGCCCCACCTGTAGGTGGAGTGCAATGCCCGCGCCCGATCAACATCCCGGCCGGCCGCCCAACGGTCCACGACACCACTGCCGCCCCGGCCAGGAAGCACGAGCATGTACACCAGCACCAACCCGGCGACAATGTTCACGGTGACGGTCTCGACGTAGTGGCCAGATCCTTCGAGAGCGACAACACAGAACGACGGAAGAAGGAAGATCGGCAGGGTCAGGGCGTAGAGGACCGCGCCAATCGCCCACGAGTACCTCGTCTTATACCGATCCCACGCCCACTGCCAGATGCGGTCCATGCCGCGACCGTAGACGCTCAACCGCGGCTCGTGGGCAGGGTCAGCAAACAAACAAGCGCCCCCGGCCATGCAACCGGGGGCGCTTGTCGTCGTTCACTCAGTGGTGGTGGTGATGACCGTGGCCATGGTCGTCGGCCTCCTCGGCCGGCTTGTCGACGACCGCCGTCTCGGTGGTCAGGACCATCCGGGCCACCGATGCGGCGTTGAGCACGGCCGAGCGGGTGACCTTGACCGGGTCGATGACGCCGTCGGCGATCAGGTCGCCGTAGGTCAGCTTGTCCGCGTTCAGGCCGTGGCCGTTGGGCAGCTCGGTCACCTTGTGCACCGCGACCGCGCCGTCGAGCCCGGCGTTGGTGGCGATCCAGTACAGCGGCGCCGCCAGCGCCTCGGAGAAGACGCCGACACCCAGTGCCTGGTCGCCGCTCAGCGATGCGCGCAGCGTCTCCAGCGCCTTGCGGGTCTGCAGCAGCGCCGAGCCGCCACCGGCGACAATGCCTTCCTCGACAGCGGCTTTCGCGGCCGCGACGGCGTCCTCGACGCTTTCCTTGCGTTCCTTGAGCGCCGTCTCGGTGGCCGCTCCCACCTGGATCACCGCCACACCGCCGGCCAGCTTGGCCAGCCGCTCCTGCAGCTTCTCGCGGTCCCAGTCGGAGTCGCTCGCCTCGATCTCGGCGCGCAGCTGCTTGATGCGGTTGGCCACCGCATCCTTGGTGCCGCCGCCGTCGACGATGACGGTGTCGTCCTTGCTGACCACCACGCGGCGGGCCGAGCCCAGCACGTCCGTGCCGACCTCGCGCAGCAACAGGCCCGCGTCCGGGTTGATCACCTGGCCGCCGGTCACGATCGCCAGGTCCTCCAGGAACGCCTTGCGGCGGTCGCCGAAGAACGGCGCCTTGACCGCGACTGCCTTCAGCGTCTTGCGGATGGAGTTGACGACCAGGGTGGCCAGCGCCTCGCCCTCGATGTCCTCGGCGATGATCAACAGCGGCTTGCCCGATTCGGCGACCTTCTCCAGCATCGGCAGCAGGTCGGGCAGCGAACTGATCTTGTCCTGGTGCAACAGGATCACCGGGTCGTCCAGCACGGCCTGCTGGGAGTCGAAGTCGGTGACGAAATACGCCGACAGGAAGCCCTTGTCGAAACCGACGCCCTCGGTGAACTCGAGCTCGGTGCTCAGCGTCGAGGATTCTTCGACGCTGACCACGCCGTCGGTGCCGACCTTGGTCATCGCCTCACCGACCAGCTCACCCAGCAGCTGGTCGCGCGAGGACACGGTCGCCACCTGCGCGATCGCGTCCTTGCCGGAGACCGGGGTGGCCGCGGACAGCAGCGCCTCGGACACCGCGTCGGCGGCCTTGCTGATCCCCGCCCCCAACTCGATGGGGTTGGCGCCGGCCGCGACCAGCCGCAGGCCGCCCTTGACCAGCGCCTGCGCCAGCACGGTCGCCGTCGTGGTGCCGTCGCCGGCGACGTCGTTGGTCTTGGTGGCCACCGACTTCACCAGCTGGGCGCCCAGGTTCTCGAACGGGTCTTCCAGGTCGATCTCACGCGCGACGGTCACACCGTCGTTGGTGACCGCCGGGCCACCGAATGCCTTGGCCAGCACCACATGCCGGCCGCGCGGCCCGAGCGTCACCCGTACCGCGTCGGCGAGCGTGTTCACGCCCGCCTCGATGGCGCGGCGCGCGGTCTCGTCGTACTCAATGATCTTGCTCATCAGGCTCCTTGTTTGAATGGTGGCGACCCGCTTCGCCCGGCTTCGCCGCGCTTGCGATCGCCACTAGCCCCAAACGCATGCCGCCCCGGAAATCACCCGCGCGGGACGCGGGGATCGCCGGGGCGGAACACGGTTCTTACTTGGAGACGACAGCCAGCACGTCGCGTGCCGACAGGATCAGGTACTCCTCGCCGCCGTACTTGATCTCGGTGCCGCCGTACTTGCTGTAGATGACGGTGTCGCCTTCCGAGACGTCCAGCGGGATGCGCTTCGCGCCGTCTTCGTCCCACCGGCCGGGGCCGACTGCGACGACGGTGCCTTCCTGCGGCTTCTCCTTGGCGGTGTCAGGAATGACCAGACCAGACGCGGTCGTGGTCTCGGCCTCGTTGGCCTGCACGAGAATCTTGTCCTCGAGTGGCTTGATATTCACCTTCGCCACGATTGGAGCCTCCACTGTTGGGTCGGGTCCGGGACGCGCCCGGACCGGAGTTGACGGCCGGCACGGGTTGAGCCCGCACCTTCCGAGTTATCAGGTGTTCGGCATTCGTCCGCGCCCGAGCGCCGTCGTCGCGGGTGCCGACACAGGGCTTGGCCGATTGCCACCTAGCACTCTATACATGCGAGTGCTAGCACTCAAGGGCCCCCCGCTGCTTCTCCAGCGTCGGCGTGTCCGCGCTCAGCGAACATCAACTCACCTGCGCTTTCACCACGGGCAGCCCCGGGTCGCTGGGCACGTCCAGCGCCGACGGCGGCGCCCCCGCGGCGACCAGATGCGCCGCGAACGACGCGATCATCGCCCCGTTGTCGGTGCACAGCCGGGGCCTGGGGATGCGCAGCGTCAGGCCCGCCTCGGCGCAGCGCCGCTCCGCCAGCTCACGCAGCCGGGAATTGGCGGCCACCCCGCCCGCGATCAGCAGGGTCCGCACGCCCAGCCCGGTGGCGGCGCGCACGGCCTTTTTGGTGAGCACGTCGGCGACGGCCTCCTGAAAGCCGGCCGCGATGTCGGCGTTCACCGCGTCGGGGTGGCTTTCCAGGTAGCGCGCGACGGCCGTCTTGAGGCCGGAGAAGCTGAACGCGTAGGGGTCGTCACGCGGCCCGGTCATGCCGCGCGGAAAGGCGATCGCGTCGCGATCGCCCGTGCGGGCCAGCTCGTCGAGCACCCTGCCGCCCGGGTAGCCGAGCCCCAGCAGCCTCGCCACCTTGTCGTAGGCCTCGCCGGCGGCGTCGTCGACGGTGCTGCCCAGCTCGATGATCGGCTCGCCGAGCGAACGCACGTGCAGCAGGTGGGTGTGGCCGCCGGAGACCAGCAGCGCCACGCACTCGGGCAGCGGCCCGTGCTCGTAGACGTCGGCGGCCAGATGCCCGCCCAGGTGGTTCACCGCATAGAAGGGCACCCCCCAGGCCGCCGAATAGGCTTTGGCCGCAGCGACTCCCACCAGCAGGGCGCCGGCCAGCCCGGGCCCGATGGTGGCCGCGACGACGTCGGGCCTGTCCAGCCCGGCGGTCGACAACGCGCGGCGCACGGCCGGTCCCAGCGCCTCCAGATGCGCGCGCGAGGCGATCTCGGGCACCACGCCGCCGAACCGCACGTGTTCGTCGACGCTAGAGGCCACCTCGTCGGCCAGCAGCGTCACGGCGCCGTCGGGATCCAACCGGGCGATGCCGACTCCCGTTTCGTCGCAGGAGGTTTCGATGGCAAGAATGGTTGTCATGCGCCGTGGGCCTCCCGCCGCATCGTGTACGCGTCGGCGCCGCTGACCCGGTAATAGCGGCGGCGCAGGCCGATCTGCTCGAACCCGACGCTGGTGTACAGCCCGATCGCGGCCTCGTTGTCGGTGCGGACCTCCAGGTACACCGCGCCGCCGTCGGCGAACCTCAGCAGCTCGTCGAGCAGCCGGCGGCCGATGCCCCGGCCCTGGTACGCCGGATCCACGCCGATGGTGTGCACCTCGTATTCGTAGGGCGGGGTGCGGCCCAATCGCGAGATGCCGGCGTAGCCGACCAGCGTCTCGCCCACCCGCGCGCCCACGTAATGGTTGTGGGCACTGGCCAATTCGCGATGGAATGCCGCCGCGGGCCACGGGTCGTCGCCGTCGAAGAGCTGCGCCTCCAGCTCGGCGCAGCGCTGGGCGTCGGCCCGGGTCAGGCCGCCGAGGGTCGCGGGCTCGCTGTGGGCGGTCATCGCCGCGTGGCCAACGGTTTGGCGTCGGGCCGACGCAGGTACAGGGCCACCAGCGGCTCGGGGTCGACGGACCAATCGGCCACCGCCGCAACCAGTCCGGCCGGTGTCGGGCAGCTCGGTTCACCCACCGGCAGGCCGAACAGGGCGGCGTGTTCGGGTGAGCCGGCCACGGCCGCCGCGGCACCCGGGTCGACGTCGGCCGGCGCGTTGACGGCCGGGCCGTGGGTGCGCACGCCGTCGCGGTAGCGGGCCCAATAGACCTCGCGGCGGCGGGCGTCGGTCACCACCAAGGCGTCCCCGGTGGTCCGCACGCCGATCGCGTCCAGGCTGCACACGCCGCGCACGGGGATGCCGAGGGCGTGCCCGTAGGCGGCGGCGGTGGCCATGCCCGCGCGCAGGCCGGTGAACGGGCCCGGTCCGCAGCCCACCACGACGGCGCCCAGGTCGGCCATCCCCAATCCCGAATCAGCCAGAGCAGCAAGGACATTCGGGGTGAGGCGTTCGGCGTGGGCCCGGGCGTCGACGGTGACCCGCTCGGCGAACACGCACAGGTCGTCACGCCGCACCAGGCCGGCCGTCACCGCCGGGGTCGAGGTGTCGAGGGCAAGGACGATCGTCATGACTCGCCCCCGTTGTCGGCGTTGTCGGCCCACCGCCAGGTCGCGATCCGCACGTCGGATCCGGTGACGCGCTCGAGCCGGATGTCCAGATGCCGCTCGGCGAGCCGCTCGACCAGGCCCTCACCCCATTCCACCACCACGACAGCGTCGTCGAGATCGCTGTCCAAGTCCAGCGAATCGAGTTCGGCGAGCAGATCGGCGCCCTGATTGTCGGTGTGGTCGAGCAGCCGGTACATGTCGACGTGAATCATGGCCGGGGCCCCCGCGCGCCGCGGCGGATGCACGCGTGCCAGCACGTAGGACGGCGAGGTCACCGGCCCGTCGACATCCATCGCCGCCGCAATCCCCTTGGCCAGCACGGTCTTTCCCGCCCCGAGCGGACCCGAGAGCACCACCACGTCCCCCGCCCGCAGGTGTTGCGCCAGCCGCGAGCCCAGCGCCATGGTGTCCTCGACCCGGTCACAGGTCGCGGTGCCGCTGTCGAGTTCAGCCACGGCGCCGCAACCTTTCTCGCATCCGCCGCATGCGCAGCGCCGCCTTGCCCGGGGTGGCCCGCCGAACCAGTCGGACCAGCCCGCCGTTGATGGCGTCGGGCTTGTCCAGCAGCGCCAGGTGGCTCGCGCCGACGACGATGACCAGCTCGGACTGCGGCAGGCTGGCGGCCATCTTGCGCGAATATTCGTCGGGGGTGAGCAGGTCGTGGTCGCCGCACGCGATCAGCGTCGGGACCCGCAGCAGCGTCCACAGCCCGGCGGTCTCGTCGTGCTTTTCCAGCGCGTCCAGAAAGCCGACCATGGTGGGGATCGGGGTGCTGTTCATCATCCGCTGCGAGAACGCGTCCAGGCTGCGGCTGACCTGCAGGTCGCTGTAGGAGGCGGCCCGCAGCACCGGGCCGATCAACGACCGGGACACGTTGCGCCCCCTGTGCATCAGCTTCGGCGCGGACCGCGCGGCGACCCGAACCGCTTCCAGCGCAGGGTTTTTCAGGATCTCGCCCAGCGGTGACCTGGACACCCCTTCGGCCGCGGACGAAATCAGCGCGGCGCCCACGATGCGGCGTCCGTATTGCTCGGGGAACTGGCGGGCGTGGGACAACACCGTCATGCCGCCCATCGAGTGGCCCACCAGCACGATCATTCCGCGCGGTGCCACCACGTTCAGCACGGTTTGCAGGTCCCTGCCGAGTTGGGTCAGCGTGTAGGTCTCGGGGTCGGCCTCGCCGGACCTGCCGTGGCCGCGCTGGTCGTAGAACACCATCCGGACGTCGGGGCCCAACTGCTCGGGCAACCGGGTGCGCTGAAAATGAAACGCGCCCATCTGCAGGCAGAACCCATGGACGAAGACCAGCGTCAGCGGCGCATCGGCCGGGCCGGTATCGCGCACCGCCAGCGGAATCCCGTCGGGCGTAGTCACCACCAGGCCGGCGTCGTCCTCGAGCCGGTTGAAATCCTCGTTCGCATAGGGGTCTTCGACCGTGGCGCGCTGGGTCATCGACCGGCGGGCCGAGGCGCCGATGATGGTGGCGACGGCGGTCACCCCCGCGCCTCCCGCAAGCCAGGCCCTGCCCTTGCGGCGCCTGCGGGGTTCCTCAGGACTCAACGGTTCGCGCCTCGCGGTAGGTCCTGGTGATCCGCCCGCGGGGGCTGGTCACGACTTCGTAGTGGATGGTGCCGAGCAGGTCGGCCCAGTCCTGCGCGGTGGGCTCGCCGCTCGCGCCGGACCCGAACAGGATCGCCTCGTCGCCTTCGGCCACGTCGACGCGCCCCGGGCCGAGGTCGACGACGAACTGGTCCATGCAGATCCGCCCGACGCCCGGGCGCCGGCTGCCGTTGATCAACACCTCGAGCCGGCCGCCCAGCGACCGGAAGATGCCGTCGGCGTAACCGACCGGCAGCAGCGCGAGGTTGGTGTCGCGCTGCGCGGTCCAGGTGTGGCCGTAGGACACGCTCTCCCCCGCGCGGATCGACTTCACCAGCGCCACAGAGCATTTCACCGTCATCGCCGGCACCAGACCCATGTCGCCACGCTCGGGCACCGGGCTCAGCCCGTAGATCGCGATGCCGGGGCGCACCATGTCGAAGGCCAGGTCGGGACGAGACATGGTGGCCGACGAGTTCGACAGGTGCGCCACGTCGAACCGCACGCCCTGATCGCGCGCCTGGGCCAGCATGTCGCTGAAACGTTGGGCCTGAAGGTTGTTCATGGGGTTGGCGGGCTCATCGGCGTAGACCATGTGCGACATCAGGCCCCGCAGCGCGACTGCCTCCTCGGCGACGGCCCGGCGCAGCGCGGTCAGCAGCGCGGGGTATTGCGCGGGCGGCACCCCATTGCGGTTCAGTCCGGTGTCCACTTTGACGGTGACGGTCGCGGTCCGTCCGGTGCGGCGCGCCGCGTCCACCAGGTCGTCGAGCTGGCGCTCCGAGGACACGGCGATCTGCACGTCGGCCAGCAGCGCGGGGCCGAAGTCGATGCCGGGCGGGTGCAACCAGGCCAGCACGGGCGCGGTGATGCCGTCCGCGCGCAGCGCCAGGGCCTCGGCGATGGTGGCGACGCCCAATTCGGCGGCCCCCGCGGCCAGCGCGGCGCGCGCCGTCTGGGCGGCCCCGTGGCCGTAGCCGTCGGCCTTGACCACGGCCATCACCTGCGCGCCGCCGGCCTGCTCGCACAGCAGCCGCACGTTGTGCTCAATCGCGCCCAGGTCCACCAGGGCCTCGGCGAGGACGCCCGGGGTCAGGGATATCGGCGTTGCGGACACGGCAGCCATTGTCCCAGAGCGCTCGGCGCCTCCGGACCAACCGTCAGTGCGCGAAGTGCTCGGCGCGGTAGTGCCCGCCCGGCTTGAGCTTGTCGAGGCTGGCCAGCGCGGTGCGGGCGTCGTCGTGCAGGGCCCGGGCCAGGTCGGCGGACAGGCCCTCGCGCACCACGATGCGCAGCACCGAGATGTCGGTGGCGTTGTCGGGCATGGTGTAGGCCGGCACCTGCCAGCCGTAACCCCGCAGCTCGTGGGAGACGTCGAACTCGGTGTAGCCCAGCCCGCGGGCGAGCCGGAAGCTGACCACCGGGATCGCCGAACCGTCGGAGATCAGCTCACAGTGCTCGCCGGTGCGCAGCTGCTCGCCCAGCCAGCGTGCGGTCGATGACAGCGTCTGCATCACCTGCGTGTAGCCCTCGCGTCCCAGCCGCAGGAAGTTGTAGTACTGGCCGACGACCTGGTTGCCGGGCCGGGAGAAGTTCAGCGTGAAGGTCGGCATGTCGCCGCCCAGGTAGTTGACGTGGAACACCAGGTCCTCGGGCAGGTAGTCCTTGCTGCGCCACACCACGAACCCGACGCCGGGATAGGTCAGCCCGTACTTGTGGCCGCTGACGTTGATCGACACCACCCGCGGCAGCCGGAAGTCCCACTTGAGCTCGGGGTGCAGGAACGGCACGACGAATCCGCCGCTGGCCGCGTCGACATGCACGGGGACGTCGACTCCCCCGCCGGCGGCCAGCTTGTCCAGGGCCGCGCAGATCTCGGCGATGGGTTCCAGCTCCCCGGTGTAGGTGGTGCCCAGGATCGCCACCACCCCGATGGTGTCCTCGTCGACGGCGTCGACGACCTGCTCGGGGGTGATGACGTAGCGCCCCTCCTCCATCGGCAGGTAGCGCGGTTCGACGTCGAAGTAGCGGCAGAACTTCTCCCAGACCACCTGGACGTTGGAGCCCATCACCAGGTTCGGGGTGCGGCCCTTCCAGTCCCCCCCTTTTTTCCGGCCCACCTTCTCGCGCCACCGCCACTTCATCGCCAGACCGCCGAGCATCACGGCCTCGCTGGAACCGATCGTCGACACCCCGGTGGCGCTGGACGGGTCGTCGTCGCGCAGCCCGTCGGCGTGGAACAGGTCGGCCACCATGCACACGCAGCGCTGCTCGATGGCCGCGGTCGCCGGGTATTCGTCCTTGTCGATCATGTTCTTGTCGAACGTCTCGGCCATCAGCTTGCCGGCCTCGGGATCCATCCAGGTCGTCACGAAGGTGGCCAGGTTGAGCCGGGAGCTGCCGTCGAGCATCAGCTCGTCGTGGATGAAGCGGTAGGCAGCCTCGGGATCCATCGACTCGTCGGGCATCCGCAGCGCCGGCACCGGCGCGGTGAACAGGCGGCCGGTGTAGGCGGGCGCGATCGAGTGGGCGGGCATGGACGGGTGTTGGGGCACGACGAGATCCTCTCTATAGGGCGGCCAGGGCGGCTCGGATGTGCGGCACGATGCGCGAGGCCGAGGTGGGGGCCTCGCCGGGGCCGGGGTCGGCGGCCGAGCACGCTGCCGCGCGCGCGTGCACGAAGGCCGCGGCGGCGGCCGCCTCGACCGCCGGCAGGCCCGCGGCCAGCAGCGCGCCGATCATGCCGGACAACACGTCACCGGAGCCGGCGGTGGACGCCCAGGACTGCCCGGCCGGATTGAGGTAGACCGGGCCGCCCGGGTCGGCGATGACGGTGACGTTGCCCTTGAGCAGCACCGTGGCGCCGAACGCGTCGGCCAGCTTGCGGCACGCGCCCACCGGGTCATCCCCCGGCGGGTTACCCGCCAGCCGGGCGAATTCACCCGCGTGCGGGGTCAGCACCGTCGGCGCGGCGCGGTTGGCCACCAACTCGGGGTGCGCGGCCAGGATGGTCAGCCCGTCGGCATCCACGATCACCGGCAGGTCGGTTTCCAGCGCGAACCACAGCGCCGCGGCCCCGACGTCGTCGGTGCCCAGTCCCGGGCCGACGACCCAGGACTGCACCCGGCCGGCCGAGGCGGGGGTGGGCGAGGCGATCACCTCCGGCCAGTGCGCGAGCACCTCGCGGTGCGCGCTGCCGGCGTAGCGGACCATGCCGGAGGTGGCGGCGACGGCGGCGCCGGTGCACAGCACGGCGGCGCCCGGATAGGTCGACGAGCCGGCCATCACGCCGGTGACGCCCTGCGAGTACTTGTCGTCGTGGGGCCCGGGCACCGGCCAGCGGGCGGCCACGTCGGCGGCCTCGAACCCCAACGCTGCGACGTTCGGTGCACCCGGCAGGTCGAGCCCGATGTCGATCAGCCGGACCCGCCCGCAATCAGCCAGCGCGTGCACGGGTTTGAGGCCGCCGAAGGTGACGGTCAGCACGGCGCGCACGGCGGGGCCGGTGATTGCGCCGGTCGCCGCGTCGATGCCGCTGGGGATGTCGACGGCGATCACCGGGATTCGGGCATCGTTGACGGCGGCGAACACCTCGGCCGCGGCGGGCCGCAGCGCTCCGGAGCCGGAGATGCCCACCACGCCGTCGATGACGAGATCGGTTGTCGGCGAGACGCTTTCGACGACGCGACCGCCGGCCTTTCGGAACGCCGCCAGGCCTTTGCGGTGGGTGCGCTCCGGGTTGAGCAGGATCGCGTCGGCGGCCGCGCCGCGACGGCGCAGGAAGGTGGCCGCCCACAACGCGTCTCCGCCGTTGTCTCCGGAGCCGATGACCGCGCACACACGTCGCCCGGTTACCCCGCCGGTGCGCGCCGCTAACTCGCCGATGATCTCGGTGGCCAGCCCGTAGGCCGCGCGTCGCATCAAAGCGCCGTCGGGCAG
>NZ_LZLU01000242.1:0-8410 GCF_001673415.1 Mycobacterium sp. 1165196.3
CTCCCACGGACAGAAGGTCCAGTCCGCGGGCAGCAACATGGCCAGCACCGACAGCGCCGTTGGGTCCAGCTGGGCCTGACACCTTCTCTCGACGCCGGGGCCGCGCACCGATCTGGTGTGCGGCCCCGGTTTTCGTATGCGGGTAGCCCAATCCACCCGTGCCGCAACGGCACTGGATGGACTCGGTGATCCGGCCGCCGAGGAATCCGGAATCGGCAAGCGCCGCAACCCGATCCGGCGCGGCGCGGAGCCGGGTTCGCACCGCATCGGGGCGGGAGAATGGCTTCACACCGTGGCCGAGGAGGGTTTGCCACATTTGAGAACTCTATGAACTCCGTGACAATCCTGTATGTGCCTTGCCACAATGTAGGAACATGACCGTGATGTCGGAATACTCCAGTTCGCAGCGCCCACGCCAAGCCATCCTGGGCCAGCTGCCCAGGATTTCCCGCGCCGACGGATCCCCCGTCAGGGTTTTGCTGGTCGACGACGAGCCGGCGCTGACCAACCTGGTGAAGATGGCGCTGCACTACGAGGGCTGGGTGGTCGACATCGCCCACAACGGGCGCGAGGCCATGGCCAAGTTCGACCGGGTCAGCCCCGACGTCCTCGTCCTCGACATCATGCTTCCCGATGTCGACGGGTTGCGGATCCTGGAACGCGTCCGCCAATCCGACGCCTACACCCCCACCCTCTTCCTCACCGCGCGGGACTCGGTGATGGACCGGGTCACCGGTCTGACCGCGGGCGCCGACGACTACATGACCAAGCCGTTCAGCCTCGAGGAACTGGTCGCCCGGCTGCGCGGGCTGCTTCGCCGGTCCGGCCAGCAACCCACGCCGACCGCCGAAACCCTCAAGGTCGGCGACCTCAAGGTCGACAGCGCCAGCCGGGAGGTCACCCGCGCCGGCGACAAGATATCGCTGTCCTCCACCGAGTTCGAACTGCTGCGTTTCCTCATGCGCAATCCCCGCCGCGCGCTGAGCCGCACCGAGATCCTGGACCGCGTCTGGAATTACGACTTCGCCGGGCGCACCAGCATCGTCGATCTCTACATCTCCTACCTGCGAAAAAAGATCGACTCCGGGCGCGAACCGATGATTCATACCGTCCGCGGGGTGGGGTACATGCTGCGGCCGGCGGAATGACCCGAGACCGGGGCACCGCCTCCGGGGCCTATTCCCGGTGGTTTCCCCACTCGCTGCGCCGCCAGTTGTTGCTCGGTGTGCTGGCCGTGGTCAGCGTGGTGCTGGTGACGGTCGGCATCGTCTCGGTGCTGAGCCTGCGCGGCTATGTCAACATCATGAGCGATGCCGACGTCGCCGAGTCCCTGGACGCGTTCAGCCATCAGTACACGAAATACCAGAACGGCGAACACGTTTCGTCGCATCCCGGCACCCCGCCGATCGCCCAGGCGATGCTGGAGTTCACCGGGCAGACGCCGGGCAACCTCATCGCCGTGCTGCACAACGGCACCGTGATCGGGTCGGCGGTGTTCTCCGAAGACGAACCGAGGCCCGCGCCGCCCGACGTCGTCCAAGATCTGCAAGCGCAATCGTGGGGCGATGGACCGCCGCGCACCGAGATCCTCGGCCGGCTCGGGCCGCATCGCGTCGACAGCACCGTCGTCGGGTCCGACGTCCTCGTCGTCGGGGTGTCGCAGAACCTCGCCGACCGCATCATCGCGCGCAAACAACTCACCACCACCGTGCTCACCGCTACCGCGTTGGTGATCACCGCCGGGCTCACCGTGTGGGTGGTGGGCTACACGCTGCGCCCGCTGCGCCGGCTGGCGGCGATCGCCGCCGATGTCGCCGCCATGCCGCTCACCGGCGACGACCACCGGATCAGCGTCCGCGTCCCGCCGCAGGACACCAACCCGCAAAACGAGGTCGGGATCGTCGGGCACACGTTGAATCGCTTGTTGGACAACGTCGATAGCGCGCTGGCGCACCGGGTCGAGTCCGATCTGCGGATGCGCCAGTTCATCACCGACGCCAGCCACGAATTGCGCACACCGCTGGCCGCCATTCAGGGCTATGCCGAACTCACCCGCCAGGACAGTTCGGCGCTGCCGCCCACCACGGAATACGCGTTGGCCCGCATCGAGTCCGAGGCACGGCGGATGGCCTTGCTCGTCGACGAATTGCTCCTGCTGTCCCGGCTGGGCGAAGGCCAAGACCTGCAGTCCGAAGACGTCGACCTGGCCGAGGTGGTCAGCAATGCGGTCAACGACGCGCGGGTCGCCGCGTTGACGCACCACTGGGTCAAGGAACTGCCCGAGGAGCCGGTGTGGGTGCGCGGCGATCACGCCCGGTTGCATCAGCTGGTCAGCAACCTGCTCAGCAACGCCCGCGTACACACCCCGCCCGGGGTGACGGTGACGACCGGAATCACCTGTCGCCGTGACGATCCCGCACCGTTTGCGGAAATAACCGTCACCGACGACGGCCCGGGTATCGACGAGGACCTGCTGCCCAGGTTGTTCGAGCGGTTCGTCCGGGCCGACAAGTCGAGATCCAACGGCTCGGGCAACGGTTTGGGCCTGGCCATCGTCAGTTCGATCGTCAAGGCCCATCATGGTTCGGTCACGGCCGAATCCACCGAGGGCTGCACGGTTTTCCGGGTCCGGCTGCCGTTGGTGGACGATCCGGCCCATCCCGCGTCGAGCCGGTAATTCAGCCGGCCCTACTCGCCCTTTGTCTGCGCATCTACCGGGTCGGCGGGCCGTAAAGAAAACGTAAAGAGCCGCTGCGGCGCTGTTAGGAAAGCGTCAACCCAAAGCCCGTTGCCCGCGTGCCCCAATTAGTTTCGAGCTGACTTGGCCGGCGCGCGGTGGCTGGCTCGTCGAGGTCCTTTCGTATGCAGGCACGGGACGGAGAAATGATGGGCGCGGTGGTGTATGTCGTGCTGACTGTGGCGGTGTTCGCCGCACTCGGCGTGGCCCAGAAGTTGGTCGAGCGGTTGTGAACTACCAAAACGCGGTCGGCCTGGTGCTTTCGATCCTCATCGCGCTCTACCTCGGAGGCGCGCTGCTGTTCCCGGAGCGGTTCTAAGTGAACACGACAACGGCCGGGGTCCTGTTCTTCGTCGTACTCGTGGCGGCGGTGGTGGTGGTGCACGTGCCCTTCGGCGACTACATGTTTCGCGTGTACACGTCGGAAAAAGACCTCCACGTCGAACGGGCGATCTACCGAGTGATCGGCGTCGACGCCCGCTCCGAGCAGACGTGGGGCGCCTACGCGCGCAGCGTGCTGGCGTTCTCGTCGGTCAGCATCCTGTTCCTGTTCGGATTCCAGCTCGTGCAGGACAAGTTGCCGTTGCACCTACACGATCCGGCCACGAAGATGACGCCCTCGCTGGCGTGGAACACCGCGGTCAGCTTCGTCAGCAACACCAACTGGCAGGCCTACTCCGGTGAAACCACCCAGGGCCACCTGGTGCAGATGGCCGGCCTGGCGGTGCAGAACTTCGTGTCGGCCGCCGTCGGGATGGCCGTGGCCGTCGCGCTGGTGCGCGGGTTCGCCCGCAGACGCACCGGCGAGCTGGGCAACTTCTGGGTGGACCTGGTCCGCGGAACGCTGCGCATCCTGCTGCCCATCGCCGTCCTCAGCGCGATTCTGCTGGTGGCCGGCGGGGCGATCCAGAACTTCCACCTGCACGACCAGGTGGTCACCGCCCTCAACGGCACCCAGCAGACCATCACCGGCGGCCCGGTGGCCAGCCAGGAGGTCATCAAGGAGCTCGGCACCAACGGCGGCGGCTTCTACAACGCGAACTCCGCGCACCCGTTCGAGAACCCGACGGTGTGGACCAACTGGCTGGAAATCTTTTTGATCCTGGTGATCGGCTTCTCGCTGCCACGCACCTTCGGGCGCATGGTGGGAAACACCAAGCAGGGCTTCGCGATTGCGGCCGTGATGGCGACGCTCTACACCACCAGCACGGCGTTCATGCTGTGGTTCCAGGCGCAACACCACGGCACGGTGCCGACGTCGATCGGCGCGGCGATGGAGGGGGTCGAGCAGCGCTTCGGCGTCACCGATTCCGGGGTGTTCGCCGCCGCGACCACGCTGACCTCCACCGGCGCCGTCGACTCCACCCACGACTCGCTGACCAGCCTCGGCGGCATGATCGCGATGTTCAACATGCAGCTGGGCGAGGTCGCCCCCGGCGGCACCGGGTCGGGCCTGTACGGCATCCTCATGCTGGCGGTGATCACCGTCTTCGTGGCCGGGCTGATGGTCGGGCGCACGCCGGAGTACCTCGGCAAGAAGATCAACCCGCGCGAAATCAAGCTCGCCGCAAGCTATTTCCTGGTCACCCCGTTGATCGTGCTGACCGGCACCGCGATCGCGATGGCGCTGCCCGGCGAACGGGCCGGCATGCTCAACGGCGGGCCGCACGGGCTTTCGGAGGTCCTCTACGCGTTCACCTCGGCGGCCAACAACAACGGGTCGGCCTTCGCGGGCCTGAGCGCCAACACCGACTGGTACAACACGGCGCTCGGCCTGGCCATGGCGTTCGGCCGGTTTCTGCCCATCGTGCTCGTTCTGGCGTTGGCGGGATCGCTGGCCAGGCAGGGCAGCACACCGGATTCCGCGGGGACCCTGCCCACCCACCGACCCCAATTCGTGGGCATGGTCGCCGGCGTCACGTTGATTGTCGTTGCCCTGACGTTCCTGCCCATGCTCGCGCTCGGGCCTCTCGCCGAAGGAATCCACTGATGACCGCGACCGCGATCCACCCCGCCGAGCAGCAGACCCAGCCGGCGGCGCCCACTGGCAGGAAACGGGTGCAGGGCGGGCTGCTCGACCCCAAGATGCTGTGGACGTCCACCCCGGATGCGCTGCGCAAGCTCGACCCGCGCACCCTGTGGCGCAACCCGGTGATGCTGATCGTCGAAATCGGCGCCGCCTGGAGCACCGCGCTGGCGATCATCGACCCGACGTGGTTCGCCTGGCTGACCGTGATCTGGCTGTGGCTCACGGTGTTGTTCGCCAATCTCGCCGAGGCGGTGGCCGAAGGCCGCGGCAAGGCCCAGGCCGAGACGTTGCGCCGCGCCAAGACCCAGACCTTGGCCCGCCGCCTCAAGGACTGGGCGCCCGGCGCGGCCGCGGTCGAGGAAGCGGTCGCCGCGCCGCAATTGCAGCAGGGCGACGTCGTGGTGGTCGAGGCGGGACAGGTGATCCCCGGGGACGGCGACGTGGTGGAAGGCATTGCGTCGGTGGACGAATCGGCCATCACCGGCGAATCGGCCCCGGTGATCCGCGAGTCCGGCGGCGACCGGTCGGCGGTCACCGGCGGCACCACCGTGCTCAGCGACCGCATCGTCGTGCGGATCACCCAGAAGCCCGGGGAGAGCTTCATCGACCGGATGATCGCGCTCGTCGAGGGCGCCAACCGGCAGAAGACGCCGAACGAGATCGCGCTGAACATCCTGCTGGCAGCGCTGACGATCATCTTCGTCTTCGCCGTGGCGACCCTGCAGCCGTTGGCGATCTACGCCAAGGCGAACAACCCGGGCGTCCCGGACGGCCAGGCGCTGGGCGCAAGCGGCGTCACCGGCATCGTGATGGTGTCGCTGCTGGTGTGCCTGATCCCGACGACGATCGGTGCGCTGCTGTCGGCCATCGGCATCGCCGGCATGGACCGGCTGGTGCAGCGCAACGTGCTCGCCATGTCCGGGCGGGCGGTGGAGGCCGCCGGCGACGTCAACACCCTGCTGCTGGACAAGACGGGCACCATCACACTGGGCAACCGGCAGGCCGCGGCCTTCATCCCGCTCGACGGTGTCTCTGCCGAGCAGCTGGCCGACGCCGCGCAGCTGTCCAGCCTGGCCGACGAAACACCCGAGGGCCGTTCGGTTGTCGTGTTCGCCAAGCAGCACTTCGGGCTGCGTGCGCGCACACCGGGTGAGCTGTCCCAGGCCCAATGGGTGACGTTCTCGGCCACCACCCGGATGTCGGGCGTGGACCTCGAGGATCACCTGTTGCGCAAGGGCGCAGCGAGCTCGGTCGCGGAATGGGTACGCGCCCAAGGGGGCAAGGTCCCCCCACAGCTTGGTCAGGTCGTCGACGGCATCTCCGCCGGGGGCGGCACACCGCTGGTCGTCGGGGAAAGTCGAGGCGGCGAGGCGAGAGTGCTCGGGGTCATCCACCTCAAGGACGTCGTCAAGCAGGGCATGCGCGAGCGGTTCGACGAGATGCGCAAGATGGGCATCCGGACGGTGATGATCACCGGCGATAACCCGTTGACGGCCAAGGCAATCGCCGACGAAGCGGGTGTGGACGACTTCCTGGCCGAGGCCACGCCCGAGGACAAGCTCGACCTGATCAAGCGCGAGCAGGAGGGCGGCAAGCTGGTCGCGATGACGGGCGACGGCACCAACGACGCACCCGCGCTGGCTCAAGCCGACGTGGGGGTGGCGATGAACACCGGCACGTCGGCCGCCAAAGAGGCCGGCAACATGGTGGACCTGGACTCCGATCCCACCAAACTCATCGAGATCGTCGAGATCGGCAAGCAGCTGCTGATCACCCGGGGCGCGCTGACCACCTTCTCGATCGCCAACGACATCGCGAAGTACTTCGCGATCATCCCGGCGATGTTCGTCGCACTGTTTCCCGGCCTGGATCTGCTGAACGTGATGCGGCTGCACAGCCCGCAATCGGCCATCCTGTCCGCGGTCATCTTCAACGCGATCATCATCGTGCTGCTGATCCCACTGTCGCTGCGGGGCGTGCGGTACACGCCGAGCAGCGCGTCAAAGTTGTTGAGCCGCAACCTCTATGTCTATGGCCTCGGCGGCATCGTCGCCCCGTTCATCGGAATCAAGGCGATCGACCTGATCGTCCAATTCATCCCAGGGATGTCCTGACATGACGTTCTCGAATTTCGTCCGCCTGCACTGGGCGGCACTGCGCACGCTGCTGGTGCTGACCGCGATCACCGGCCTGGCCTATCCCCTGTTCATCTGGGTCATCGCGCAGTTTCCCGGGCTGCGCGACCAGGCAGAAGGGTCGATTCTGACCGCCAACGGAAAGCCGGTGGGCAGCAGACTGATCGGCCAATCGTTCACCGACTCCAGCAGCAACGCGCTGCCGCAGTACTTCCAGAGTCGTCCGTCGGCCGCCGGCACCGGGTATGACCCGACGTCGTCGGGCGGCAGCAACCTGGGCCCGGAAAGCATCGTCGACACGCCCGCCGACCCGGCGCAACTGGCGGCCGGAAAGTCGGCGTCGGACGCGGGCTTCAAACCGAGCCTGTTGACGACGGTATGCGCGCGCAGCGCCGCGGTCGGCAAACTGGAGGGGGTCGACGGGTCGCGACCGTTCTGCACGGGCGGCGGCGTGGGTGCGGTGCTGTCGGTGATCGGCCCGCGGGACGCGCGCGGCAACGTCATCCGCCCGACCCGGGTGGTCAGCGTCAACGAGCCGTGCGGATCGACAGCCGCCCCGTTCCTCACCGTCTACCAGGGTGTGCGCGTCGAATGCGCCAAGTACGGCGACGACTATTCGATCGGCCAGATCGTGCCGATCCGCGGCGCCGCCCCGGCCGTCCCGGCGGTACCGGCCGATGCGGTGACCGCCAGCGGCAGCGGCCTGGACCCGAACATCTCACCCGCCTACGCCGAGATGCAGGTGGCGCGGGTGGCCAAAGTCCGCCACGTCAGCCCAGATCAGATCCGTGCAGTGGTCGCGCAGAACCGCAGTGGGCGCGGACTCGGGTTCTTCGGTGAACCGTGCGTCAATGTGCTGCAACTTAATCTGCAACTCGACCACCGGTATCCGGTCACGAGTTAGCGGCGAGGGGGGATGATGGTTGACGTGAGTGACGTCGGCCTCCGCGACCACCATCCCAAGCGCGGGGAGCTACGCATCTACCTCGGTGCGGCTCCGGGCGTGGGTAAGACGTACTCGATGCTGGGCGAAGCGCATCGGCGGCTGGAACGCGGCACCGATCTGGTGGCGGGCGTGGTGGAAACCCACGGGCGCTCGAAAACCGCTGAGCTGCTTGAGGGCATCGAGGTGATCCCGCCACGCCATGTCGAATATCGCGGCGGCAGCTTCCCCGAACTCGACGTGCCGGCCGTGTTGGCGCGACACCCCCAGGTCGTGCTGGTCGACGAGCTCGCGCACACCAATACGCCGGGCAGCAAGAACCCCAAGCGGTGGCAGGACGTCGAGGAACTGCTCGACGCCGGCATCACCGTGATCTCCACCGTCAACGTCCAGCACCTGGAAAGCCTCAACGACGTCGTCGCGCAGATCACCGGCATCGAGCAGAAGGAGACCATACCGGACTTCATCGTGCGCCAGGCCTCCCAGGTTGAGCTCATCGACATCACGCCGGAGGCGTTGCGGCGCAGGCTGTCTCACGGCAACGTCTACGCGCCCGATCGCATCGA
>NZ_LZLU01000243.1:0-24805 GCF_001673415.1 Mycobacterium sp. 1165196.3
CCGGTCGCGCAGCTGGTGCAGACCGCGTACGACGACGTGACCGCGATGACCGGCGCGCTGACGGGTTACCTGATGTCCGCGGCGCAGCAGGCGGACGAGATCTACAAGGTGGGCCTGGGATCGGTGCGCTACCTGCTCGCGGTCGGCGATCTGCTGATCGGCTGGAGGTTGCTGGTGCAGGCCGACATCGCGCACCGCGCGCTGGCGAATGGCGCGGGCGACGACGAAGCGTTCTACCGGGGCAAGGTCGCGACCGCGGGGTTCTTCGCCAAGAACATGCTGCCCAGGCTGACCGCGCTGCGCGGGGTCATCGAATCCATCGACGACGACATCATGAAGGTGGCCGAAGCGGCCTTCTGAGCGCCCACAGGTTGGGCACAGGTTAAACGGGTAAACCCTTACGTTGGCTTTAACCGACGAATGGAGAAACGTTGATGTCTGCCAGCTGTCACGCGCCCCGGTTCACCCGCCTCGCGGTCTTCGCCGTCGCGGGGGCCACCGCGCTATCCCTGTCCGCCTGCGGGTCTTCGAACAAGTCCAGTCCGCCGTCGACCTCGACCTCGACCTCGACGTCGGTCGTGACGTCGACGACCACCTCGGCCACCCCGAACGCCGAAGCGCGGGTGAGCGGCCTGATCGCCTCGGTGGCGGGCAACTCCATTCAGGTCACCAAGGAAGACAACGCGACCGCTTCGGTCAACTTCACCTCGACCACCAAGATCACCGAGGCGGTGCCGGCCGGGCTGCCGGACGTCACCCCCGGCAGCTGCGTCAGCGTGAAGCCGACGGAGGGAACGACGCCGGCGCCCGGACAGCCCGTCACCGCCGCGTCGGTGAAGATCAGCCAGTCCGTCAACGGCGCCTGCCCGAAGCCGCCGCAGTCCGCGCCCGGCGGTTCCACCACCACGCCGCCGTCTCTCCCGCCGTCGAATGCGCCCACGAAGCCGGCGTGGGTGCGCGGCTCGGTGGCGTCGGTGTCCGGTAACACCATCAACCTGACCAACACCGATCCCAACGGCAACACCACGCAAACGGCCGTCACGGTCGACGACAAGACCAAATACAGCAAGCAGACGCCCGCCAATACCGACGCGATCACTCCCGGCAAATGCCTGTACGCGCGGGGCACCCAGGACAACGGCGGCGCGCTGCAGGCGACGAGCATCAATCTACGACAGGCTGTCGACGGCAAATGCGGCAAGCCCAAGCAGCCCGGCCAGGGTGGCTGACCCCGGCTCGGCTGACTGAGATTGCCGTCACTCCCGCCGGCGCGGCGTGAAAACCGCGTCCGGCGGGGGTATTTGCCTACGACGGCGAAACGCGTGATCGGAGATGAGTGCTGTGGCTGCCCTATCGTTGAAGACCCGGCGGACGCAGATCGCGCTCGGCGCCGTCATCGCCTTCCTCGTGCTGTGCGTCGCCATGTGTGGACCCTCCCACGACGCGTCGAACAGCAGCGCGCCACGCGCCGTCACGGCGGTCCCACCCAGCGGGGCGCCCAACGCTGCGCCGCCACCGGCGCCGGCGCCCCCGCCAGCCCCGCCGATAGGCAAGGACTACGTCGAAGGCATGGTGCAGTCGAATTCGGGTGGCACGGTCGCCCTTCGGACGAGGACCGGTTCGGCGACGGTGGACTACACGCCGCAGACCATGGTCATGGACGTCACCCCGGCGAAGCTGACCGACGTGACGCCCGGCAGTTGCGTGAACATCAAGGCCACCCCGCAAAGCGCGCCGCCGCCGGCTGCGATCACCGCGCAGGCGGTGACGGTCGCCCCGTCCGTGGACGGCAAATGCCCGCCGCCCGCCGGGTTCTACGGCACGGTCGCCTCGGTGTCGGGTAACACCATCGCCGTCAACGGTCTGGGCCCCAGCGGCCCTGGCGCCTCCACCAACGTGACCGTCGCCGGGTCGACCTCATACCAGCGGCAGACCCCGTCGGACACCCAGGCGATCACGAACGGGAAATGCATTGGGGCACAAGGGACTCAGGACGGCGGGGTGCTGCACGCGGCGATGATCAGTGTGGAGACCTGCCCGCCGATGGGGCACCCGCATCACCACCTGCACCTGCCGCACCTGCCCTTCCACCTCTAGTGGCCGGGACGCCGACAGCGCGCGGTAAAGCGCGAAAAGCGTTTATCAGACGGTGAAGCCGAGGGCGCGCAATTGCTCGCGGCCGTCCTCGGTGATCTTGTCCGGACCCCACGGCGGGTTCCACACCCAGTTGATCCGCAGGTCGTCGACGAGGCCGGCGCCCACCAAAGCGCTGCGTGACTGGTCTTCGATGACGTCGGTCAGCGGGCAGGCCGCCGACGTCAGCGTCATGTCGATCAGCGCGACGGTTCCCTCCTCGCCCGCCTCGACGTTCAGCCCGTAGACCAGTCCCAGGTCGACGACGTTGATGCCGAGTTCGGGGTCGACGACGTCACGCATCGCCTCCTCGAGGTCGGCGAGGAATTCCTCATCCTGCGCGGTGGTTTCGCTCATCCGTGACCTCCTGAAACTCTGTAGCCGCTTTGGCCAACGCATCCTTGAACGCCATCCACCCCAGCAGCGCGCATTTCACCCGCGCGGGGTATTTGGCCACCCCGGCGAACGCGATCCCGTCGCCCAGCACGTCCTCGTCGCCCTCGACGGTGCCACGCGAGGACACCATCTCGGTGAAGGCGGTGATGGTTTTGAGCGCGTCGCCGACGCTTTGCCCGATCACCTGCTGGGTGAGCACCGAGGTCGCCGCCTGGCTGATCGAGCAGCCCTGCCCGTCATAGGACACGTCGGCGACGGTCTCGCCGTCCTCCGACAGCGCCACCCGCAGGGTGACCTCGTCACCGCAGACCGGGTTGACGTGAAACACCTCGGCGCCGAACGGTTCCCGCAGCCCGCGGTGCTGTGGGTGCTTGTAGTGGTCCAGGATCACGTCCTGATACATCTGCTCGAGACGCAATGTCAGCCTCTCCCAACCCGTGGCGGCGACCCGCCGCGCCCGGCTTCGCCGCGCTTGCGATCGCCTACGAAGAAATCCAGAGCGCGGCGCACGCCGGCGACCAGACGCTCGACCTCCTCGGTGGTGTTGTACACCCCGAAGGACGCCCGAGCCGTGGCCGCCAACCCGAACCGGCGGTGCAGCGGCAGGGCGCAGTGGTGGCCCACCCGCACCGCGACGCCCTCGTCGTCGAGCACCTGCCCGACATCGTGGGCGTGCACGCCGTCGACGACGAACGACACCGGCGAGGCGCGGTTCTCCATGGACGTCGGGCCGACGATGCGCACGGCGTCGATACCGGACAAGCCGTCGATCGCCGCGGCGACCAGCTGGTGTTCGTGGGCCTGCACGGCGTCCATGCCGATGGCCGCGAGATAGCGGGTGGCCGCGCCCAGCCCGACCACCTGCGATGTCATCGGGGTGCCGGCCTCGAACCGCTGCGGCACCGGCGCGTAGGTGGACGCTTCCATGGTAACGGTCTCGATCATCGAGCCACCGGTCAAGAACGGCGGCAACGCCGACAACACCTCGCCGCGGCCGTACAACACACCGATACCGTTGGGCCCCAACATCTTATGGCCGGAGAATGCGGCGAAGTCGACGTCCAGGGCGTGGAAGTCGACGGGCTGGTGCGGCACCGACTGGCAGGCGTCCAGCACGGTCAGCGCGCCCACCGCCCGCGCCCGGCTGACCAGTTCGGCCACCGGGGCCACCGCGCCGGTCACGTTCGAATGATGGGTGAAGGCGACGACCTTGACGCGTTCGTCGAGCTGCAGCGAGTCGAGGTCGATGCGCCCGTCGTCGGTCACGCCGTACCAGCGCAGCGTCGCCCCGGTGCGCCGGCAGAGTTCCTGCCACGGAACCAGATTGGCGTGGTGCTCGAGCTCGGTGGTGACGACGACGTCACCCGGTCCGACGGCGCGTTCGAAGCGCTTGTCCCCCAGCACATACGACACCAGGTTGAGCGCCTCGGTGGCGTTCTTGGTGAACACCAGCTCTTGGGCGTCCGCACCCACGAACGCGGCGATGTCGGCGCGGCCCTGCTCGTAGGCGTCGGTGGCCTCCTCCATCAGCTGGTGCGCACCGCGGTGCACGGCGCCGTTGGAGGTGAGCAGGAACTCCCGCTCGGCGTCGAGCACCTGCAGCGGGCGCTGGGACGTCGCACCGGAATCCAGGTAGGCCAACGGGTTTCCGCTGCGCATGACGCGCTTGAGGATCGGGAAGTCGGCGCGGATGGCCGCGACATCCAGGGGTGGGACCGCCGCCGAAGGTGTAGCCATGTCAGGCCCCGGCGGCCGCCGCTTGGGTGAAGCGGACGTAGCCGTTCTGCTCGAGTTCGTCGGCCAGCTCGGGACCGCCGGATTCGGCGATGCGTCCGCCGACGAACACGTGCACGTATTCGGGGCGGATGTAGCGCAGGATGCGGGTGTAGTGCGTGATCAGCAGGACGCCGCCGCGCACCGACTGGCCGGTGCCATCGTCCCAGCCGGTCTCCGCGTAGCGGTTCACGCCCTCGCTGACCACCCGCAGGGCGTCGACGTCGAGTCCGGAGTCGGTCTCGTCGAGGATCGCGATCTTGGGCTTGAGCAGTTCCAGCTGCAGGATCTCGTGGCGCTTCTTCTCACCGCCGGAGAAACCCTCGTTGACGCTGCGCTCGGCGAACGCCGGGTCGATTTCCAGCGAGCCCATCGCCGCCTTGACCTCTTTGACCCAGTGCCGCAGTTTCGGGGCCTCACCGCGCACGGCGGTCGCCGCCGAGCGCAGGAAGTTCGACACCGAGACGCCGGGCACCTCGACGGGATATTGCATGGCCAAAAAGATTCCGGCACGGGCGCGTTCGTCGATGCTCATCGCCAACACGTCCTCGCCGTCCAGCGTGATGGAGCCCGAGGTCACCGTGTACTTGGGGTGACCGGCGATGGCGTAGGACAGCGTCGACTTGCCCGACCCGTTGGGACCCATCAACGCATGTGTCTCACCGGATTTCACCGTCAGGTCGACGCCGTTGAGGATGGGAATCTCGCGTTCGGATTCGGCGGCGTTCGGGTTGACGACGCTGACGTGGAGGTCCTTGATTTCCAGAGTGGTCATGAGGCTGTTGTTTCCGTCTTTTCGGTTAAGGCCAGTTCGTGTTCGATGGCCGCGGTCAGGCGTTCGCGGATCTCGGGCACCCCGATCTTGGAGATGATCTCGGCGAAGAAACCGCGGATGACCAGGCGGCGGGCCTGCTCCTCGGGGATGCCGCGGGAACGCAGGTAGAACAGTTGCTCGTCGTCGAAACGGCCGGTGGCACTGGCATGTCCGGCGCCGACGATCTCGCCGGTCTCGATCTCGAGGTTGGGCACCGAGTCGGCGCGCGCCCCGTCGGTGAGCACCAGGTTGCGGTTCACCTCGAACGTGTCGGTGCCGGTAGCTTCGGCGCGGATCAGCACGTCGCCGATCCAGACGGTGTGCGCGTCGGGCAGCGCGGAATCCGGATCGCCTTGCAGCGCACCCTTGTACAGCACGTTCGACTTGCAGTCGGGCCGGGCGTGATCCACCAGCAGCCGCGACTCCAGGTGCTGGCCGTCGTCGGCGAAGTACAGGCCCAGCAGCTCGGCGTCCCCGCCCGGGGCGGTATAGCGCACGTTGGCCGTCAGCCGCACCACCTCGCCGCCGAGCGTGACGGCGACGTGGCGCAGCACCGCGTCCTTGCCCAGCTTGGCGTGGTGCATGCTGACGTGCACCGCGTCGTCGGCCCAGTCGGCGAGCCACACCACGGTGAGCCGGGCGGCGTCGTCGACGACGAATTCGACGTTGTCGGCGTAGGTTCCGCTGCCCCGCTGGTCGATGACGACGACGGCCTCGGCGAGCTCGGCGACCCGGACCTGCAGGTGACCGTAGGCCACCGCGCCCTCGCCCGGGCCGGTGACGGTGATGCCGATCGGCTCGGCGATGCGGGTATCGCGCTCGACGGTGACCAGCGTCGCGGAGTTGAACGACGAAAAAGCTTGCGCGGCAACCCGGTCGGTGGGCACCCCACCCTGGCCGAGTCGCTCGTCGCCGCGCGAGACGCTCTCGACCCGCAGGCCGGGCCGCTCGGCGACGCTGATCCCGGCCTTGCCGGTGGCGCGCGCCGAGCCGTCGTGCAGGCCGCGCAGCCGGCGCAGCGGGGTGAACCGCCAGAGTTCGTCGCGGCCGTGCGGGACCTCGAACGCGTCCACCTCGAACGAGGAGAACAGCTCGCCCTTGTTGGCAGCGGCGAGGGCCGAACCCTCAACCGCTTCGGTCAGATTCGTCACTAGCCGACCGCGCCTTCCATCTGCAGCTCGATCAGCCGGTTCAGCTCGAGCGCGTACTCCATGGGCAGCTCTTTGGCGATCGGCTCGACGAAGCCGCGAACCACCATGGCCATGGCCTCGTCCTCGGTCAGGCCGCGACTCATCAGGTAGAACAGCTGGTTCTCGCTGACCTTGGACACGGTGGCCTCATGGCCCATGGTGACGTCGTCCTCGCGGATGTCGACGTAGGGGTAGGTGTCGCTGCGGCTGATCGTATCGACCAGCAGCGCATCGCATTTCACGCTGGACCGCGATCCGTGCGCGCCCTTGTTCACCTGCACCAGGCCGCGGTAGGAGGTGCGGCCGCCGCCGCGGGCCACCGACTTGGACACGATGTTGCTCGACGTGTTCGGGGCCAGGTGCAGCATCTTCGCGCCGGTGTCCTGGTGCTGGTCTTCACCGGCGAAGGCCACCGAGAGCACCTCGCCCTTGGCGTGCTCGCCGGTCATCCAGACCGCCGGGTACTTCATGGTGACCTTCGACCCGATGTTGCCGTCGATCCACTCCATGGTGGCGCCGGCCTCGGCGCGGGCCCGCTTGGTGACCAGGTTGTAGACGTTGCCCGACCAGTTCTGGATCGTCGTGTAGCGAACGCGCGCATTGGGTTTCACGATGATCTCGACCACCGCGGAGTGCAGCGAGTCAGACTTGTAGATGGGCGCCGTACAACCCTCGACGTAGTGCACGTAGGAGCCCTCGTCGGCGATGATCAGCGTCCGCTCGAACTGGCCCATGTTCTCGGTGTTGATCCGGAAGTAGGCCTGCAGCGGGATGTCGACGTGCACGCCCTTGGGCACGTAGATGAACGAGCCACCGCTCCACACCGCGGTGTTCAGCGCGGAGAACTTGTTGTCCCCGGCCGGGATCACGGTGCCGAAGTACTCCTGGAAGATCTCCGGGTGCTCGCGCAGCGCCGTGTCGGTGTCCAGGAAGATGACGCCCTGCTTCTCCAGGTCCTCCCGGATGGAGTGGTAGACGACCTCGGATTCGTACTGGGCCGCGACGCCGGAGACCAGCCGCTGCTTCTCGGCTTCGGGGATGCCCAGCTTGTCGTAGGTGTTTTTGATGTCCGCGGGCAGGTCGTCCCACGTCGCCGCCTGCTTCTCGCTGGAGCGCACGAAGTACTTGATGTTGTCGAAGTCGATGCCCTCCAGGTTCGAGCCCCAGTTCGGCATCGGCTTGCGGTCGAAGATGCGCAGCGCCTTGAGCCGCGTCTGCAGCATCCATTCGGGCTCGTTCTTCTTCGCCGAGATGTCGCGGACGACGGCCTCCGACAGGCCGCGCTGGGCGCTGGCGCCGGCGACATCGGAGTCCGCCCAGCCGTAGCCGTACCGCCCCAGGGAGGCGATCGCCTCTTCCTGGGTCAGCGGCGCGGTAGCCGTCTTGCTGGCCTCGGGGGTGAGTGTCATCGAGACGCTCCTTTGATGCTCGTGGTGTCGGTCATACGGCGCGGGCTGGGCGCCGTGCTTGATGCCTGGGTCAGGGGTACGTGCGTGGTGCAGGCGCAGTCGCCGTTGACGATGGTCGCCAACCGCTGGACGTGGGTGCCCAGCACCTCGGCCATGGCCTGTTGCTCGGCGTCGCACAGCTCGGGGAATTCCTCCGCGACGTGCGACACCGGGCAGTGGTGCTGGCAGATCTGCACGCCGTGGATCGGCCCACCGACCTGCGTGGTCGTGGTGACGTAGCCGGCCTTGGTCAGTGCGGTGGCGATGCGGTCGGCGGCCGCCTCGACGTCGGTGTCGGCCGCGCTGTCGGCCGCGGGAACGTCGGCCAGGATGGCGTCGATCCGCTGCCGGGCGAACGCCTGCACCGCCTCTTCCCCACCGATTTCGCGCAGTTGCCGCATGGCCGCCGCGGCCAGGTCGTCGTAGGCGTGGTCGAGCTTGGCCCGCCCGGCCGAGGTCAGCCGGTACCGCTTGGCGGGACGCCCGCGCCCCGCCTGCTGCCACGCGGCGGGCGCCGTGGCCTCGGCGTCGCCGGCCTCGATCAGCGCGTCGAGGTGGCGTCGCACGCCGGCGGCCGTCAAACCCAGCCGGTCACCGATCTCCGCGGCGGTGATCGATCCGGACTCCAACAGCAGGCGCACGATCGCGCGGCGGGTGTGACCATCCGGCACCGGCGCGCCGACGTCGGCCACGCCGGTAGCGGCCCCATCGGGGCTGGTTCGGATTTTCACAACACCAGTGTGACGCAATTCCGGGGATCGGTCTACCAAGGGTCCCCTGTCCTGGCGTCGCGATGCTCACACCGGCCGCCCGATCGCCCGGCTCCTCACCGGCCCGCAAGGTGCGGTCCGCCTCGTCGGCCGGGCTAGGCTGCTCTGATGGCAGCCCGCCACCACACGCTGAGCTCGTCGATCGCGAGCCTGCACGGCGACGAGCAAGCAGTGGGCTCGCCGCTGAACGATACCGAGCTCACCGCGCTGCGCCGCACCCGCCTGTTCGGTGCCGCCGGCACCGTGGTGATGGCGATCGGCGCGCTGGGCGCCGGCGCGCGTCCCGTCGTGCAGGACCCCACCTTCGGGGTGCGGCTGCTCAACCTCCCGTCGCGGATCCAGACGGTGTCGTTGACCATGACCACCACCGGCGCCGTCATGATGGCGCTGGCCTGGTTGATGCTGGGCCGGTTCGCGCTGGGCAACCGGCGGATGTCGCGCGGCGACCTGGACCGCACCCTGCTGCTGTGGGTGCTGCCGCTGCTCATCGCCCCGCCGATGTACAGCAAGGACGTCTACTCCTACCTGGCGCAAAGCCAGATCTCGCTGGAGGGCCTGGACCCCTACCGGGTGGGCCCGGCCTCCGGCCTGGGGCTGTCGCACATCTTCACGCTGTCCGTGCCGACGCTGTGGCGTGAGACGCCCGCGCCGTACGGGCCGCTGTTTTTGTGGATCGGGCGCGGCATCTCGGCGGTCACCGGGGAGAACATCGTCGCCGCCGTGCTGTGCCACCGCCTGGTGGAGCTGCTCGGGGTGGCCCTGATCGTGTGGGCGACCCCGCGCCTGGCCCGGCGCTGCGGCGTCGCCGAGGTCAGCGCCCTGTGGCTGGGCGCGGCCAATCCGCTGCTGATCATGCATCTGGTGGCCGGCGTGCACAACGAGGCGCTGATGCTCGGCCTGATGCTGGCCGGGGCGGAATTCGCGTTGCGCGGCATCTCGGATGGCAAAGCGCCGCGCCTGCTGCCCCACTCCTGGAAGCTCGGGCCGGACTGGGAGCCGCTGGGGATGCTGGTCGCCGGCGCTGTGCTGATCGTGCTGTCGTCGCAGGTGAAACTGCCGTCGTTGCTGGCGCTGGGCTTCGTCACGATGGCCCTGGCCTACCGCTGCGGTGGCACCCTGCGCGCGCTGCTGCTGACCGGCGGCGGCATGGCGGTGCTGTCGCTGGCGGTGATGGCGCTGGTGGGCTGGGCCAGCGGGCTGGGCTTCGGCTGGATCTACACGCTGGGCACCGCCAACGTGGTACGCAGCTGGATGTCGCCGCCGACGCTGCTGGCGCTGGGCACCGGGCAGGTGGGCATCCTGCTGGGGCTGGGCGATCACACCACCGCGGTGCTGGGGCTGACCCGTGCGATCGGCGTGCTGATCATCATGGTCATGGTGGCCTGGTTGTTGCTGGCCGTCTTCCGCGGCCGGCTGCACCCGATCGGCGGGCTGGGCGTGGCGCTGGGCATCACGGTGCTGCTGTTTCCCGTCGTGCAGCCCTGGTACCTGCTGTGGGCCATCATCCCGCTGGCCGCCTGGGCGACCCGCACCGGCTTCCGCGTCGCGGCGATCGTCATCAGCCTGGTCGTCGGGATCTTCGGCCCCACCGCCAACGGCGACCGGTTCGCGCTGTTCCAGATCATCGACGCCACCCTGGCCAGCACCGTCATCGTCGTGGCGCTCATCGCGCTGACCTACACCCGCCTGCCCTGGCGCCGCCCGCCCGTCCTGGGCACCGAATCCGACGGCCCACCCGTCACCGATGAGACGGCACCGCCGCAGCCCCCGTCGCCCCCCCGCCCGGCGCCGGCACATGGCGCCTACGCTGATTCCACGTGAGCTCGGCCTTTCCAGAATCGCGCAAATCCCCTGACACGGTGGTGCGGCTGCGCGGCGTCACCAAGACATACGGGTCCGGCGCGACCGCCGTCGAGGCCGTCGCCAACCTCGATCTGGAGGTGCACGCCGCCGAGGTGCTGGCCCTGCTCGGCCCCAACGGCGCCGGCAAGACGACGACGGTGGAGATGTGCGAGGGGTTCGTACGGCCCGACGCCGGCACCATCGAGGTGCTCGGCCTGGACCCGATCGCCGACAACACGCGGCTGCGGGCGCGCATCGGGGTGATGCTGCAGGGCGGCGGCGGCTATCCCGCGGCGCGGGCCGGCGAGATGCTCAATCTGGTGGCCGCCTACTCCGCCGACCCGCTGGACCCCGCCTGGCTGCTGGACACGCTCGGCCTCACCGACGCCGCCCGCACCACCTACCGGCGGCTCTCCGGCGGCCAGCAGCAACGCCTGGCGCTGGCCTGTGCGCTGGTCGGGCGCCCGGAACTGGTGTTCCTCGACGAGCCCACCGCGGGCATGGACGCGCACGCCCGGTTGCTGGTGTGGGAACTGATCGACGCGCTGCGCCGCGACGGTGTGACGGTCGTGCTGACGACGCATCAGCTCAAGGAGGCCGAGGAACTCGCCGACCGGCTGGTGATCATCGACCACGGCGCGACGGTGGCCTCCGGCACGCCGACGGAGCTGATGCGCAGCGGGGCCAAGGACCAGTTGCGGTTCAGCGCACCGCCGCGCCTGGATCTGTCGCTGCTGTCCGCCGCCCTGCCGGAGGACTACAAGGCCACCGAGGTGACGCCGGGCGAGTACCTGATCGAAGGGCACATCGACCCGCAGGTGCTGGCCACCGTCACCGCGTGGTGCGCGCGGATCGACGTGCTGGCCACCGACATGCGCGTCGAGCAACGCAGCCTCGAGGACGTGTTCCTCGACCTCACCGGCAGGAAGTTACGGCCTTGACCGACAACGAGATTCGATCCAGCGTCTTTCCGGCGGGCACCTTCGCGCCCGACCCGCGGCCCAGCGCGGTGCCGAAAATGCTTGCCGCGCAGTTCGGTTTGGAGCTCAAGCTGCTGCTGCGCAACGGCGAACAGCTGCTGCTGACCATGTTCATCCCGATCACGCTGCTGGTCGGGCTCACGCTGCTGCCGCTCGGTTCGTTCGGCCAGCACCGCGCGGCCACCTTCACCCCGGTCATCATGGCGCTGGCGGTGATCTCGACCGCGTTCACCGGGCAGGCGATCGCGGTCGCCTTCGATCGGCGTTACGGCGCCCTCAAGCGGCTCGGCGCCACCCCGCTGCCGGTGTGGGGCATCATCGCGGGCAAGTCGCTTGCCGTGGTCGCCGTGGTGTTTTTGCAGGCAATCCTGTTGGGCGCCATCGGTTTTGCGCTCGGCTGGCGACCGGAACCGGCGGCGTTGGCGCTGGGCGCGGCGGTGATCGCACTGGGCACCGTGGTGTTCGCGGCCCTGGGGCTGCTGCTCGGCGGGACGCTGCGGGCCGAGATCGTGCTCGCGGTTGCCAACCTGATGTGGTTCGTGTTCGCCGGCCTCGGCGCGCTGACCGTCGAAACCGGCATCACCCCGACCGCGGTCAAGTTGGCGGCCCGGCTGACCCCGTCGGGCGCGCTCACCGAGGCGCTGTCGCAGGCGATGACCATGTCGGTGGACTGGTTCGGGGTGATCGTCCTGGCGGCGTGGGGCGCGGTGGGCGCGCTGAGCGCGCTGCGCTGGTTCCGCTTCACCTGACGGTCGCATCGGGCTCTTCACCTGACGTTCGGGTCGGGCTCGCGACACTTAAACCACGCACACGACACGCCGCTATCGGTGTACGTGGTTTAAGTCTCGGCGCACCCCTCCGTACTACAGCTCGTAGTTTTCGGTGGCTTAGGATCGGGCCGTGGTTGGACGGATGCTGTTGCGCGCGGTGGACCTGCTGCCCAACCCCAGCCTGGGCGTGCAGCGCCTGATCGCCGCGGCCGTCATCCTCACCCAGGGCGGCATCGCCATCACCGGCGCGATCGTGCGCGTCACCGCGTCGGGCCTGGGCTGCCCCACCTGGCCGCAGTGCTTTCCGGGCAGCTTCGTGCCGGTGGCCCACGCCGAGGTGCCACGCATCCACCAGGCCGTCGAGTTCGGCAATCGGATGGTCACCTTCGCCGTCGTCATCACGGCGGCGCTGGCTGTGCTGGCCGTCACCCGGGCGCGACGGCGCCGCGAGGTCCTCGTCTATGCCTGGCTGATGCCGGTGTCCACCGTCGTGCAGGCGGTGATCGGCGGCATCACCGTGCGCACCGGGCTGCTGTGGTGGACGGTGGCCGTCCACCTGCTGACGTCGATGACGATGGTGTGGCTGTCGGTGCTGCTCTACGTGAAAGTCGGCGAACCGGACGACGCAGTGGTGCACGAGCGGGTCGTCCGGCCGCTGCGCGCGCTGACCGCGCTGTCCGGCTTGAACCTGGCCGCCGTGCTGGTCACCGGCACGCTGGTGACGGCCGCCGGCCCGCACGCCGGTGATCGCAGCCCCACCCGCACGGTGCCGCGGCTCAAAGTCGAGGTCGACACCCTGGCGCACCTGCACTCGTCGCTGCTGATCGCCTACCTGGCCCTGTTGGTGGGGCTGGGCTTCGGGCTGCTGGCCGTGCGCGCCGCCCGGGCCGTGCTGGTGCGGCTCGCCGTGCTGCTCGCGCTGGTGTTCGCCCAGGCCGCCGTCGGCACCGCGCAGTATTACACCGGAGTCCCCGCCGTGCTGGTCGCCCTGCACGTGGCCGGGGCCGCAGCCTGCACCGCGGCCACCGCTGCGCTATGGGCGGCCATGCGAGAGCGGGCCCAGCCCGAGCCGCTCGCAGGCTGACTGCACCGCGACGGCGAACTGACGCTGGGCGATCTCGCGGGCCGCGGGGTCCAGCCGACGCCACCCCAGCGACGGCGCGACCAGATCCAGCGCCGCCACCCGGTCGCCGGCAAGGTCCACGCGCGCAACGAGCAGCTCCCGCGTGCTCACCCCGGCGCGCCGCGCGGCCGACGTCAGCGCGGCGTGGCCCAGATCCCACGATTCGAACTCCGGCTCCACCGGCCAGGCGTGCGACCGTTCGCCGCCCACGAAGATCAACGACGCCCGCGCGACGGGCCGGTCGCGCTGCGTCGGCACGCCGTCGTCCTCGAGGTCGCGCAGATACCGCTCATCGAGGTTCCAAGCGATGACGCCGGGCGGGTTGAGCAGGTGGCGGACTCGTCGGGTCCACGCCAGGAATTCGTCGCGTCGATCCCGGGCGTCCGCGCCGGCGCGCAAAATCACCAGATCTGCGCTGGCGGTTTCCGGGTCGTCCCAAGGCAGCCAGCGCGCGTGCAGACCGCGTCGCCGCAGCGCCGCCACCAGACCGGCGTCGCCGGCCGCGCCGTCACCGGACCCCGCCAGCACGATGCGGGGATGGAAGACGTCCGGGCGAGCGAGCTTCATGCCCGGGCATGATAAGCGGATGCACGCAATCGAAGTCAGCGAGACCGGCGGCCCCGAGGTGCTGCGCTACGTCGATACGCCCCAGCCGGCCCCCGGGCCCGGCGAGGTGCTGATCAAGGCCGAGGCCATCGGCGTCAACTACATCGACACCTATTTCCGCTCCGGGCAGTACCCGCGCGAGTTGCCGTTCGTCCTCGGCTCGGAGCTGGCCGGAACCATCGAAGCCCTCGGCGACGGCGTCGACGGGTTGCGCGTCGGCGACCGCGTGGTCAGCGCCGCGGCGTCCGGTGGGTATGCCGAATATGCCACGGCACCAGCGCATTTGACCGCCGAGGTGCCCGACGGCGTGACCGCCGACGTGGCGGCCTCGGCCCTGCTGAAGGGACTGACCGCGCACTACCTGCTCAAGTCGGTGTATCCGGTGCAGGCGGGTGACACGGTGCTGGTGCACGCCGGCGCGGGCGGCGTCGGCCTGATCCTGACGCAGTGGGCCAACCTGCTCGGGGCGCGGGTGATCACCACGGTCTCGACGCCGGAGAAGGAGCGGCTGTCCCGGCGGGCGGGCGCCGACGAGGTGCTCCCCTATCCCGAGGACGCGGCGGCGTTCGGCGAGCGGATCCGCTCGCTGACCGACGGCGCCGGGGTGGCCGCGGTGTACGACGGCGTGGGCGCGAGCACCTTCGACGCGAGCCTGGCCAGCCTGGCCGTCCGGGGCACGCTGGCGTTGTTCGGCGCGGCCAGCGGACCCGTTCCACCGTTCGACCCGCAGCGCCTCAACGCCGCCGGCTCGGTGTTGTTGACCCGGCCGTCGCTGGCGCACTTCGTGCGCACCGGCCAGGAATTCAGTTGGCGCGCAGAGGAATTGTTCGCCGCGATCGCCGGCGGCGACATCACCGTCGAGGTCGGCGGGCGCTATCCGCTGGCCGAAGCGGCGCGCGCCCACCAGGACCTGCAGGGCCGCAAGACGGCGGGCTCGATCGTGCTGCTGCCCTAGATGATTCGAGCCGCTACGCGTGAGGGCAGAAGATTCCCAGAAGCTGCTGGCAATTGTCTCTATTGATGAGGCCCGGCGGCGGTGGTGGTGGCGGTGCCGGCGGGTTGTCGCCGTCCCAGATGTTTTGGGCGACATTGCCCTGTCCGAACCAGACGTAATAGTAGGTGTGGCAGACGTTGTTGTCCCAGACGACGGGGTTGGTGACATGGTTGCCGGTCGGCGGCAACGGTTGCCCGGGGCACCAGCGGCACGGCCCCTGGGGGTGGTCGTTGGGACAGCCGGGCCACGCGTCCAGCGGCATCGGCCCGGGCTGGGCTTCGGCGATACCCGTGGTGATGCCCATGTCGCAGAAGGACAGGCCGGCCGAAAGCAGCGTTCCGGCGACCAACGTCCTGACGATGCGGTTAGTTGCCATGCCTGAAGTGTGATCCCGTGGACCGGCTACCGATCCCAGATAAGAAATCAGTTCTCGAATTCGCCGGGTGCTGCGGTCACGGCACCGAGGGGACGCGAGTCGACGACCGGCTCAGAACAGGTGCGGCAGCCCGATGGCCGAGTCGATGGCGAGCGCGCAGAACACCACCGCCAAGTAGTTGTTCGACTGCAGGAACAACCGCAGCGGCCGGACCGGCTCGCCGGCGCGGACCCCGGCGTAGAGCTGGTGGGCCATCGCCAGGAACCATACCCCGGCCACCAGGGCGACCGCGGCGTACAGCCAGCCGGTCGCCAGCGCCAGCGCCAGCGTGGCCAGCACCGTCAGCCAGGTGTAGATCAGGATCTGCTTGGTCACCTGACGCTCGGTCGCCACGGCCGGCAGCATCGGCACGCCCGCCGCCTTGTAGTCGTCCTTGTAGCGCATCGCCAGCGCCCAGGTGTGGGGCGGCGTCCAGAAGAAGATGATCGCGAACATCACCAGCGCGGGCCAGCCGATGGTGCCCGTGACGGCAGACCAGCCGATCATCACCGGCATGCAGCCGGCGGCGCCGCCCCACACCACGTTCTGCGAGGTGCGGCGCTTGAGCAGCAGGGTGTAGACGAACACGTAGAACGCGATCGTGGCCAGGGCCAGCAGCCCGGACAACAGGTTGCTGGTCCACCACAGCCAAAAGAACGATGCCACCGTCAGCACCAGGCCGAGCACCAGCGCGTTGCGCGTGGGCACCGCGGCGCGCGCGAGCGGCCGGCGGGCCGTGCGCTTCATCACCTTGTCGATGTCGGCGTCGGCCACGCAGTTCAGCGTGTTGGCACCCCCGGCGGCCAGCATCCCGCCGATCAGCGTGTTGACGATCAGCAGCGGGTTCACCGTGCCGCGCTGGGCCAGCAGCATGGCCGGGATCGCGGTGACGAGCAGCAGTTCGATGACCCGCGGCTTGGTCAGCGCCAGATAAGCCAGCACCGTGCCGCGTATCCGGCTTGGCAATCGGCTCGGCGCGACGCGCCCGCGAACGCTCACGCAATTACTCCTTGGGGTCGCAGCGGCGCGCAGCATCTACTACACACGATGGTAGACCGCGGTGTGGCGATGGCCCGCCCGCGGGTCGGTTCCCGCAGACTTTTCCCAGATTCGCGAACTGAATGTCAGGCGCTTTCGACGGGCGCGTAATTTTCACACCTGCCGGCGGTGGGTACCCCAAATCCTGCGCTGCAAGAGCCGGCCGTCCCGCACTAGGGTGGGATTGATCAGCTCGATGACCCAAGGACTGAGTCTGTGACGACACTCGAAGAGATCTCCACGCTGACCCAACCGCACCTTCCCGACGACTGGTCCGAGCTCGACTCGGCCGCCGTCGACACCATCCGGGTGCTGGCCGCCGACGCGGTGCAAAAGGTCGGCAACGGCCATCCCGGGACGGCGATGAGCCTGGCGCCGCTGGCATACACCCTGTTTCAGCGGGCGATGGTCCACGATCCCAGCGACACCTACTGGCTGGGCCGCGACCGGTTCGTCCTGTCCTGCGGGCACAGCAGCCTGACGCTGTACCTGCAGCTGTACCTGGGCGGTTTTGGGCTGGAGCTGTCCGACATCGAATCGCTGCGCACCTGGGGGTCGAAGACCCCCGGACATCCGGAATTCCGGCACACCAAGGGTGTGGAGATCACCACCGGACCACTGGGCCAGGGCCTGGCCTCGGCGGTGGGCATGGCGATGGCCGCGCGCTATGAGCGCGGGCTGTTCGATCCGGACGCCGCCCCGGGCACCAGCCCGTTCGACCACTTCATTTACGTGATCGCCTCCGACGGCGACATCGAAGAGGGCGTCACCTCGGAGGCCTCGTCGCTGGCGGCCGTCCAGCAGCTGGGCAACCTGATCGTCTTCTACGACCACAACGAGATCTCCATCGAGGACGACACCAACATCGCCCTGTGCGAGGACACCGCCGCGCGGTACCGCGCCTACGGCTGGCACGTGCAGGAGATCGAGGGCGGCGAAAACGTCGTCGCGATCGAGGAGGCCATCGCCAACGCGAAGGCGGCCACCGACCGGCCGTCGTTCATCTCGCTGCGCACCATCATCGGCTACCCCGCGCCCAAGCTGATGAACACCGGCAAGGCGCACGGCGCGGCACTGGGCGACGAGGAAGTCGCCGCCGTCAAGGAGATCCTCGGCTTCGACCCGGACAAGAAGTTCGAGGTGCGCGACGAGGTGCTCGCCCACACCCGCAAGCTGGTGGACCGCGGCAAGGAAGCCCACGAGAAGTGGCAGGCCGATTTCGACGCCTGGGCGCAGGCACAACCCGAACGCAAGGCGCTGCTGGACCGGTTGACCGCCGAGGAGCTGCCCGACGGCTGGGACGCCGACCTGCCGCGCTGGGAGCCCGGCTCCGACCCGATCGCCACCCGCAAGGCCTCCAACGAAGTTCTCAACGCGCTCGGGCCGAAGCTGCCGGAGCTGTGGGGTGGTTCGGCCGACCTGGCGGGTAGCAACAACACCACCATCAAGGGCGCCGATTCCTTTGGGCCGCCGTCCATTTCGACCAAGGACTACACGGCGCACTGGTACGGCCGGACGTTGCACTTCGGTGTGCGCGAGCACGCGATGGGCGCCATCCTGTCCGGCATCGTCCTGCATGGACCCACCCGCGCCTACGGCGGCACCTTCCTGCAGTTCTCCGACTACATGCGGCCCGCGGTGCGGCTGGCCTCGTTGATGGACATCGACACGATCTACGTGTGGACCCACGACTCGATCGGCCTTGGCGAGGACGGCCCGACCCATCAGCCGATCGAGCACCTCGCGGCGCTGCGCGCCATCCCGAACCTCTCGGTGGTGCGCCCCGCCGACGCCAACGAGACGGCCTACGCCTGGCGCACGGTCCTGGCCCGCGGCAACGGCAGCGGCCCCGTGGGCCTGATGCTGACGCGCCAGAATGTGCCGGTGCTGGAGGGCACCAGCGCCGAGGGCGTCGCCCGGGGCGGCTACGTTCTGGGCTCGGACGGCGAGGAGCCCGGCCAAGAGCCAGACGTGGTGCTGATCGCGACCGGCTCGGAGGTCCAGCTCGCCGTTGATGCGCAGAAGTTATTGGCGGACAAGGACATTGTGGCGCGGGTGGTCTCCATGCCGTGCGTCGAGTGGTTCGAGTCCCAGCCGGAGGACTACCGCGACAGCGTGCTGCCGCCGACCGTATCGGCGCGGGTGGCCGTCGAGGCCGGGGTGGCCCAGTCCTGGCACAAGCTCGTCGGCGACACCGGCAGGATCGTCTCGATCGAACACTATGGCGAGTCCGCCGATTACAAAACGTTGTTCCGGGAATTCGGTTTCACCGCAGAAGCCGTCGCGGCCGCCGCGGAACAGGTAGTGGACAACTGAGAAAGGGCCTTTCAAATGACTCAGAACCCCAACCTCGCGGCGCTGTCCGCCGCGGGTGTATCCGTCTGGCTGGATGACTTGTCCCGACAGCGGCTGCAGTCGGGCAACCTGCAGGAGCTGATCGACACGAAAAGCGTTGTCGGCGTGACCACCAACCCGTCGATCTTCCAGAAGGCGCTCGCCGAGGGCGATGCGTACGAAGGCCAGATCGCCGAGTTGGCCGAGCGTGGCGCCGATGTGGACGCGACCATCCGCACCGTCACCACCGACGACGTGCGCAATGCGTGCGACGTGCTCAAGCGGGAGTGGGAGGCTTCCGACGGCGTCGACGGACGGGTGTCCATCGAGGTCGACCCTCGGCTGGCCGCCGAGACCGACAAGACGGTCGCCCAGGCCGTCGAGTTGTGGAAGATCGTCGACCGGCCCAATCTGTTCATCAAGATTCCGGCGACCAAGGCCGGCATTCCGGCGATCACCGCCGTTCTCGCGGAAGGCATTTCGGTCAACGTCACGTTGATCTTCTCCGTCGAGCGGCACCGCCAGGTGATGGACGCCTACCTGGCCGGCCTGGAGAAGGCCCGCGAGGCGGGCCACGACATTTCCAAGATCCATTCCGTCGCATCGTTTTTCGTGTCCCGGGTGGACACCGAGGTGGACAAGCGGCTGGAGAAGATCGGGTCCGACGACGCCAAGGCGCTGCTGGGCAAGGCCGGGGTGGCCAACGCGCGCCTGGCCTACGCGGCCTACCAGGAGGTGTTCGAGGGCGGCGATCGCTTCGAGTCGCTCAAGGCCGACGGCGCCCGGGTGCAGCGTCCGCTGTGGGCGTCCACCGGTGTGAAGAACCCCGACTACTCCGACACCCTCTACGTCACCGAGCTGGTGGCACCCAACACGGTGAACACTATGCCGGAGAAGACGATTGACGCCGTCGCCGACCACGGTGAGATCAAGGGCGACACCGTCACCGGCACCGCCGAGGACGCCCAGGCGGTGTTCGACAAGCTGGACCAGATCGGCATCGATCTGACCGACGTCTTCAAGGTGCTCGAGAACGAGGGCGTGGAGAAGTTCGTGGATTCCTGGACCGAGCTGCTGGAAGAAACTCAGAAGCAGCTGGGTTCCGCCTCCAAATGAGCCCAGCCCGCACCGCGCAACAATGGCATAACCCGTTACGGGACAAGCGCGACAAGCGGCTCCCGCGGATCGCGGGGCCGTGCGGGATGGTGATCTTCGGCGTCACCGGCGACCTGGCCCGCAAGAAGGTCATGCCGGCCATCTACGACCTGGCCAATCGCGGTCTGCTGCCGCCCAGCTTCTCGCTGGTGGGCTTCGCCCGCCGGGATTGGAGCACCCAGGATTTCGGCAAGGTGGTGCACGAGGCCGTCAAGGAACACTGCCGCACGCCGTTCCGCCAGGAGAACTGGGACCGGCTGGCCGAGGGATTCCGTTTTGTCCCGGGCGCTTTCGACGACGACGAGGCGTTCGGCCGGCTGGCCGAGACCCTGGACAAGCTGGACGCCGAGCGCGGCACGGGCGGCAACCACGCCTTCTATCTGGCCATCCCGCCGAATTCCTTCCCGATGGTGTGTGAACAACTACACAAGTCCGGCCTGGCGCGCCCGCAGGGCGAGCGGTGGAGTCGGGTGGTCATCGAGAAACCGTTCGGCCACGATCTGGAGAGTGCCCAGGCCCTGAACAAAACCGTCAACAGTGTGTTCCCGGAGGAGTCGGTGTTCCGGATCGACCACTACCTGGGCAAGGAGACGGTCCGCAACATCCTGGCGCTGCGGTTCGCCAATCAGTTGTTCGACCCGATCTGGAACGCGCACTACGTCGACCACGTGCAGATCACCATGGCCGAGGACATCGGACTGGGCGGCCGGGCCGGCTATTACGACGGCATCGGCGCCGCGCGCGACGTCATTCAGAACCACCTGATGCAGCTGCTGGCGCTGACCGCGATGGAGGAGCCGGTCAGCTTCAGCCCCTCGGCGCTGCAGGCCGAGAAGATCAAGGTGCTCTCGGCCACCCACCTCGCCGAGCCCCTCGATGAGACGACCAGCCGCGGTCAGTACGCCGCCGGCTGGCAGGGCGGCGAGAAGGTGGTCGGGCTGCTCGACGAGGAAGGCTTCGCCAAGGACTCGACCACCGAGACGTTCGCCGCCATCACGCTCGAGGTGGACACCCGCCGCTGGGCGGGGGTGCCCTTCTACCTGCGTACCGGAAAACGCCTGGGCCGCAGGGTGACCGAGATCGCCCTGGTCTTCAAGCGGGCGCCGCACCTGCCGTTCGATGCCACCATGACCGACGAGCTGGGCACCAACGCCATGGTGATCCGGGTGCAGCCCGACGAGGGCGTCACGCTACGGTTCGGCTCCAAGGTGCCGGGCACCGCGATGGAGGTCCGCGACGTCAACATGGACTTCTCCTACGGTTCGGCGTTCGCCGAGGAGTCGCCGGAGGCCTATGAACAGTTGATCCTCGATGTGCTGCTCGGCGAGCCGTCCCTGTTTCCGGTGAACGAAGAGGTCGAATTGGCTTGGGACATACTCGATCCCGTGCTCAACAATTGGGCGGCGGACGGTAAGCCCGAACCGTACGAGTCGGGCACCTGGGGTCCGGACTCGGCGTTCGAGATGCTGCGGCGCACCGGCCGGGAATGGCGGCGCCCGTGATCATTGATATGGAAGACACCACCACCACGGCGGTCAACAAGAGGCTCGACGAACTGCGGGAAAGGGTCGGGGCCGTGGCGATGGGGCGGGTGCTGACGCTGATCATCGCGCCGGACAGCGAGGATATCCTCGAAGAGTCGCTGCAGGCGGCCAACGACGCCAGCCATGAGCACCCCAGCCGGATCATCGTGACGATGCGGGGCAATCCGTATGCGGACAAGCCGCGCCTGGATGCGCAGCTGCGCGCCGGCGGGGACACCGGCGCCAGCGAAGTCGTGGTGCTGCGGCTGTCCGGTGCGCTGTCCGGCCACGCCGCCAGCGTGGTCACGCCGTTCCTGCTGCCCGACATCCCGGTGGTGGTGTGGTGGCCCGACGTCGCGCCCACGGTACCCGCGCAAGACCCGTTGGGGCGGTTGGCAATTCGTCGCATCACCGACGCGACCAACGGGGTGGACCCGTTGGCGGCCATCAAGAGCCGGCTGCCCGGATACACCGCGGGTGACACCGACCTGGCCTGGGCGCGGATCACCTACTGGCGTGCGCTGCTCACCTCGGCGGTCGACCTGGCGCCACACGAACCGATCGAGTCGGCGCTGGTGTCCGGTCTGGCGACCGAGCCCGCCCTGGACGTGCTGGCCGGGTGGCTGGCCAGCCGGATCGACGGCCCGGTGCGCCGGGCGGTCGGCGAACTCAAGATCGAACTGGAGCGCAAGAGCGAAACCATCGTCTTGAGCCGGCCGCAGGAAGGAAGGACGGCCACGTTGAGCCGGACGTCGCGACCGGACGCCCTACTCCCCTTGGCGCGCAGGGAAACCGGCGAGTGCCTCGCCGAAGACCTGCGGCGGCTGGACGCCGACGAGGTTTACCAATCAGCGCTCGAAGGGATCGAGAAAGTGCAATACGTGTGAGCACCAGCATCGAGATTTTCCCGGATAGCAAGACGATGGTCGAGGCCGCCGCCGCGCGGCTGACCGACACCATCGCGAACGCCGTTGCGGCCCGCGGCCGGGCGCTCATCGTGCTCACCGGCGGCGGCAACGGCATCGGGCTGCTGCAGTCGCTGGCCGGACGCGAGATCGACTGGTCAAAGGTGCACCTGTTCTGGGGCGACGAACGCTACGTCCCCGAGGACGACGACGAGCGCAACGACAAGCAGGCGCGGGCGGCGCTGCTCTCCCAGGTCGACATCCCGTCGAGCCAGGTGCACCCGATGCCCGCCAGCGACGGGGAATTCGGCAGCGATCTGGCCGCGGCGGCGCTGGCCTACGAGCAGTTGCTGGCCGCCAACGCCGAACCCGGCGAGCCGGTTCCGAACTTCGACGTGCACCTGCTGGGCATGGGACCCGAAGGCCACATCAACTCCCTGTTCCCCGACACCCCGGCCGTGCTCGAAACCACCCGGATGGTGGTGTCGGTCGACGACTCGCCCAAGCCGCCGCCGCAACGAATCACGTTGACGCTGCCCGCCATTGCGCGTTCTCGCGAAGTCTGGCTGCTGGTGTCCGGCGGCGGCAAGGCCGACGCGGTGGCCGCCGCCATCGGCGGCGCGGCACCGGTTTCGGTGCCGGCCGCCGGGGCGGTCGGGCTGGACACCACGCTGTGGCTGCTCGACGAGGACGCCGCGGCGAAGCTGCCGTCGGACACGTCCGCAGTCACGCGACACCAGGCGTGAGCTGGGCCGGTCGCTAAGAGACGGGGCATCCGTCCAGCCGCAGCGACAGTTCTGTCGACGCTCGGCTCAGCTGCACCGGAAAGTCTTGTGTGTCACCGTTACTCGCGACGACGAGGGTATGGCTGCCGGCGACCGGGCCGACGAGGTGGTAGTAGCCGTCGGCGCTTGACCGTCCGTGCGCGACCTGGCGACCGGCGTCGTCGACCAGCGTGAGTTCGGCGTCGGCAAGCGGCGCGGCGTCGACGCCACGCAGATGGCCGTACAGCACATTGCCCTCGGCCGACTCGACGATTTCCTCAGCGGCCTCGTCGTTTTCGTGTGCGGAGGGCACGTGGGCCCTGGCCACCAGGCCGTGCGCGGTGGCGAGCACCGGCAGGCCGAGGAACACCGCGCCTCCCGCAAGGTAGAACAGCGCCGCCTGACCGTAGTGAGCGGCCACGATTCCACCGAGCCACGGCGCGAGGCCGGCGCCGATGAACCGCACGAAGCTGTACGCCGCGGAGGCCGTGGGCCGCGGCACCGGCGACACCTGCATGACCGTGCTGGTCACCAGCGTGTTGTTCATTCCGATGAAGGCGCCGCTGGCTATCACGCAAGCGATCACCACGGGCGGGCGGGCGATCCACACTCCAATCGCCACCAAGTCCAGCGACATCAAGAACAGCGTCAGGTAGAGCGAGCGGGCGGTACCGATGCGTCGCTGCGCCCACGGTGCCCAGAAGACCGCGAACACCGCGACGAGCAGGCCCCAGCCGAAAAACACCAAGCCCAGTTCGTGTACGCCGATCTTCATCGGATACGGCGAATAGCTCATGACGATGAAGAAGCCCGAGTTGTACAGCAGGGCGGCGACCGCGATGGTCGAAAGACCGCGATTGCGTAGCGCGTTGATCGGGTCCGCGATCCGCGCCCGCTCGGCCGGCAGTGGAGCCGGCGCAACCAACGTGAGCACGCAGATGAGGGCGACTCCCATGAGCGCGGCTACCCCAAAAAACGGCCCACGCCAACTGATCCCGCCAAGTGCGGCGCCCACCATCGGCCCCATCGCGATGCCGACACCCAGCGCGGCCTCGTAGAGCACGATCGCGCCCGCGAAGCCACCGCTGGCCGCCCCCACGATGACCGCCAACGAGGTGGCAATGAACAGCGCGTTGCCCAGACCCCACCCGGCCCGAAAACCTATGATTCCGTTCACTCCACCGGCGGCCCCGGCAAGGGCACTGAACACCACGATGATGACCAGCCCGACGACAAGCGTCAGCTTGGCGCCGATCCTGGAGGACACCCAGCCGGTGATCAGCATCGCCACCGCGGTGACCAGCAGGTAGCTGGTGAACAACAGCGAAATCTGCTCGGGTGTCGCGTGCAGCCGGCTCGCCATCGTCGGCAAGATCGGATCCACCAGACCGATGCCCATGAACGAGATCACACACGCGAAGGCAACGGCCCACACCGATCTCGGCTGACGCAGAAAGCCAGGCCCCCCGCGGGTTTTCGTCAACGCCATCCTCCTTCACGCCAGACGCGGGCAGAGATTTCGACAGGGAAATTAGATAGGAACACTATCAAAATGGGAATGGTGACGCCTGCCACACCGGCTCGGCGCAGGGGTAATAATGACGGTCATGGCAGACAGAACCGCGCGCGGGGGGCAAGAGCGAAGCCGGATCAAGACGCTCACCCAGGCCGCGTTGAACGCCGACAAGACCGTGGAGCAGGTCGAAGACGTCCTCGACGGGTTGAGCATCACCATGAAGGAGCTGAGCAGTTCCCTGTCGGCCCTCAACGCCACGGTGGAACGCCTGGAAGCCGGCCTGGATCACCTGGACGGCACGATGACCAGCCTGGAC
>NZ_LZLU01000244.1:0-49612 GCF_001673415.1 Mycobacterium sp. 1165196.3
TGGCGCCGCGGGTGAGTTGATGGTCATCCGTGCAGCGCTAGATGTCGGACCGAACCCGATCTTTGACAGCCAAGACAACCGGGGGAGCGGAGCGCCAGTTGGGCACTCCTTGCTCCTCGCCCGCGGTCGGAAGCTTGTCGTCGCGGATCTGTGCCCAATGGGAATGGTTCAGTTGGTGCAACGCGAAACAGGATTGCAGGGCGTTGTAGAAGCCCATGTTGTCAACTGACTGGTTCACCGATTCCTTGATCAGCAGGGCCGCCATCGTCGGTACCTTTGCGATGCGCCTTGCCATCTCCAGGGTGCGCTCGGCGAGTTCGTCGAGCTTGAATATCTTGCTGACCATCCCGAGCCGGTAGGCCTCCTCGATCTCGATCGCGTCGCCGGTGAGCATCAGTTCCTTCGTGCGCCGCGGTCCGAACTCCCATGGATGGCCGAAATATTCCATCCCGCACATGCCCAACCGCGTGCCCACCACGTCGGCAAAGCGCACGTCTTCGCTTCCCACGATGAGGTCACACGCCCAAATCAGCATCAGTCCGGCCGAGAACACGTCGCCGTGCACCTGGGCGATGGTGATCTTGCGCAGGTTGCGCCATCGCAGGTTGTTCTGGAAGAAGTAGTGCCACTCTTGCAGCATGGTCCTTTCCGCGCCGTCGCGGGTTCCGCCGTTGATCGTCACCGTCGGATGCTGGCCCGGCCCCGGACTGAACTCCGTCCGCGCCTGCTTCGAACCGATATCATGCCCCGACGAGAACATCGGGCCTTCGCCGGCGAGGATGACGACGCGAACGCTGTCATCGGCCTCCGCGCGGGCAAACGCGTCGTCGAGTTCGACCAGCATGCCGCGATTCTGGGCGTTGCGCTGGTCGGGACGGTTCAGCGAGATCCGAACGATCATGCCGTCGTCGAAAGTCTCCCACTTCAAGAACTCGTAATCGCTCACCGTTCGCCTCTTCTCTCGTCTGCTAGCGGTAATGGTGTTATCAATATACGAGAAGTGATGTTCTCACAGGTCGGCTCGGTGACGGGCGGGAAGGGGTGCAGATGGGGCAACGGAAGCCACGAGTGATTCTGTGGGGTCCCGGCCAGGTCGGCATTTGTGCGCTGCGTGCCCTTATCATGCACCCGGGCCTCGAGCTTTCCGGGGTAGTGGTGCACGCACCCGCCAAGGATGGCAAGGATGCCGGCGAGCTGTGCGGGATGCCTGCGACCGGCGTCATGGCCACGCGGGATATCGCAGCCGCGCTGTCGATCGAGGCCGACGTGGTGGCCTACTTCGCTTCGGGTGATTACCGCTATCACGACGCCGCGCAGGACATCGCGCGCTGCCTGCGCGCGGGCAAGCATGTGGTGTGCACCTCGCTGGTGCCGATGTGCTATCCGCCGGCGGCCGACAAGGAAACAGTTGAACTGCTCACGGCGGCGTGCGAAGAGGGCAACACCAGCTTTTTCAACAGCGGTGTCGACCCTGGCTGGGCGAACGACGTAATCGCGCTGACGATGACCGGCTTCAGCAGTCGTGTCGATACCATCACGATGCTCGAGCTACTTGACTACGCCCCGATCAATCAGCCCGACATCATGTTCGACTTCATGGGGTTCGGGCATACCCCCGACCATCCGGCGCCACTATTCGACCCCGAGCGTCTCGCCGCTTTATGGGCGCCCATCGTTCACCTGGTCGCCGACGGCGTCGGCCTCCCGCTCGACCGCGTCGAAACGACGATCGAAAAGTGGTTGGCGACAGAGCGATACGAGGTTGCATCCGGGTGGATCGAACCGGGAACCATGGGAGGGATGCGATTCAAACTCGCCGGGATGGTCAACGGAGAAGAACGAGTCGTGCTGGAACACGTCACCAGAATGGGCGAGGGGTCTGCACCGGATTGGCCGCGGCATCCGTCACCACACGGTGGCTACCGGGTGATCGTCGACGGTCTACCCACCTACACCGTCGACATCGAAATGCATGGGCGCGGTAGCAACATGAGGGGCCTGACCTACGCGACCGTCATGCGTGAGCTGAACGCTATCCCCGCTGTGATGGCCGCCCCGACTGGCTTGCTCTCGACCCTCGACTTACCGCTGGTCACCGGTCCCATGCGTGACGGAACCTGGCAAGGCGTCCTGCCCGCGGCGGTGCGGGCGTGAACGACCAACCTCTCCCGCACGCAACGGCGGACCTGTGGGAGGTCATGCGCACCGCGTCGGCCGTGCGGCGTTATCGCGACGAGCCGGTGTCCGACGAAGCCATCGATACCTGTCTGCGCGCGGCGAGCTGGGCTCCGTCCGGAGGAAACCAGCAGCCCTGGAAATTCGTCCTTCTGAATTCGAGCCGCGTGCGAGATGTGGTCACGGACGCGGCCCACCGGACATGGGACGTCATGAGCGAGTTCTATCGGATTTCGATGCCTGAGAACGGGGCTGACGATCCCAAATCACGCGTCTTGCGAACGATGGCTGAGCACATGAGCGTTGGTGGCGCGGCCCCTGTGCTGGTGCTGTTCTGTGTCCAGCCGCAGCGAGGAACCACCGAACTACAGCAGGGGGGCTCGATCTTTCCCGCGGTGCAGAATTTCCTATTGGCCGCCCGCGCGCAAGGACTTGGCGCGGCGATCACCCTGTGGCACGGGTCCTGCGAGGACCAGCTGCGGTCCATGGTCGGAATTCCCGACGACTGGAAGATCGCCACCCTGATTACGGCGGGCTGGCCCAAGGGCGGCCACCATCCGGTGCGGCGCAAACCGCTGGCGGAGGTTGCGGCGACCGATCATTGGGACCACCCCTGGAGGACGTCAACGGCATGACCGCGCGCACCCCCGAATCCCGCTTCTGAAAACGTTCACCCATCGCCCTCACGATGATTGGCGCACGACGCTGGCGCCCGGACGGGCCAAAGACATTGCGAGCATTGCGGTCTGGCACACAACGTCATTTACGATCGACGAGCACGAAGCAACGCTGAACGGGACGAGCCGCAGCCGTAATTAATGTGGCGATCGCCGACAGCAGCATGGTGCCCGAGATCCGCGTGATCAGGTTGTCAGCGCAGCAAGTCGGGTATCCGCCTCGTCAGCCCACCGGTACCACTGGATTCAGTGCGGTGAATTTTCGGTGTGGTGCACGCTAAATCAGCTGTCCACCAAAGCTTTTTCATCTACCCAGTGGGTGGTCCCGAAATGACCCGCTCTCAGTCAGCCCGGGGGTCACCTGCGTGGTGCGGGGCTGCTCATACTTTTTGCATCTCCTTGGACTCGTGACGCAGCGGTTGCGGCCATGGTTGGGGAAGGGGGCGGGGCCGCACGCGGCGCGGCCACCAGAACCACCTGCCCAGCAAGGCTGCCAGGGAGGGCGTCATCAGCGAGCGGACAATCAGAGTGTCGAAGAGCAGGCCGAGACCGATGGTGGTGCCGACTTGTCCGATCACGATGAGTCTGCTAATGGCCATGGACATCATCGTGAAGGCGAACACCAGGCCGGCGGAGGTGACCACGGAGCCGGTGCCGACCATGGCGCGGATGATGCCGGTGTTGAGCCCAGCGTGGATCTCCTCCTTCATCCGCGAGACCAGTAGCAAGTTGTAGTCGGATCCCACGGCCAACAGGATGATGACCGTCATCGGCAGCACCATCCAGTGCAGGGGAATGCCGATGATGTGTTGCCACAGCAGCACTGAGAGCCCAAACGACGCGGACAGGCTCAACACCACGGTTCCCACGATGACCGCCGCGGCAGCCACGGCCCGGGTCAAGATCACCATGATGATGAAGATCAAGATCAGTGCGGCGACCGCGACGATGAGCAGGTCGTAGTTGGCGCCCTTCTGCATGTCGGTGTACATGGCTGCGCTTCCACCGAGGTAGATCCTTGATCCCTCCAACGGTGTCCCTTTGATAGCGTCTGCTGCCGCGATTTTGAGCGGCGCCGTGCGCGACGTGCCTTCCTCTGTCAACGGGTCGCCTTGGTGAATGATGGTGAACCGCACGGCATGGCCGTCCGGGGACAAGAACAGCTTCACGCCGCGTTTGAAGTCGGCGTTGTCGAATGCTTCGGGCGGCAGGTAGAAGGAGTCGTCGTTTTTGGCCTCGTCGAACGCCTGGCCCATGGCTGTGGCGTTGTCCTGCAAGGCCATGGTTTGGTCTTGCTGGGCTTTCTGGGCCTGATACTGGTTGAGCATCATCTGTTTCTGATTTTTCATCGACGCGATCATGGGCGGCATCAGGGCCACCATCTGCGGCATCAACGCGTCCATGCGGTCAAGGTCGGGAACCAGATCGGAGAGGTCGTCGGACATGGTGCTGATGCCGTCTAGGGCGTCGAACACCGACCGCAGCGACCAGCAGACCGGGATATCGAAGCAATGCTTTTCCCAGTAGAAGTAGCTGCGGATCGGGCGCCAGACATCTTCGAAATCGGCCATGTGATCGCGCAAGTCCTGTACGTCCCCGCTGGTCTTCTTCATCTTGGTGGCCATGTTGTGGGTGACGCCGGCCAGTTGCTGGGTGATGGCCTGCATTTTCTCCATCGAGTCGATGCTGACCTGCATGTCGTCGGCCTGTTTGAGGGTGTTTTGCAGGACGGTCTGTTGGTAGTCGTTGTTCATCACCTGGCCGGTGCTGTTCATGCTGATGTTGTAGGGGATCGAGGTGTGTTGGATCGGCCGTCCCTCGGGCCGCGTAATGGTTTGCACCTGGGCGATACCGTGCACCCGGACAAGGGCTTTGGCGATCTTGTCGATCACCAGGAAACTGGCAGGGTTACGCAAATCGTGATCGGCTTCGACCATCAACAGATCGGGATTCATCTTCGCTTGGGAGAAGTGGCGATCCGCGGCCGCATAGCCGACGTTCGCCGGGACGCTAGCGGGTAAATAGATGCGGTCGTTGTAGGTGGTGTGGTAGCCGGGCAGGGTCAGCAAGCCGACCAGCGCGATCAGGATCGCGCAGATCAGGATGGCGCCGGGCCAGCGCACCGTCGCCGCACCGATACGCCGCCATCCCCGTGGCTGGGTCATGTGTTTGGGATCGAGAACCCGGCTAAAGCGACTGGCCACCGCGATCAGCGCCGGCCCGAGTGTCAACGCCGCAGCGACCACGATCGTCATGCCGATCGCCAAAGGTATTCCCATGGTCTGGAAGTACGGCAGACGGGTGAAGCGCAAGCAGAAGGCCGCCCCGGCAATAGTCATTCCCGAAGCCAGCACGACGTGGGCCGTGCCGTGAAACATGCTGTAATAAGCGGCTTCTCGGTCCTCGCCCAGCCGACGCGCTTCTTGGTAGCGGCCGATCAGGAAGATGGCGTAGTCGGTGGCCGCGGCGATCGCCAGCGTCACTACCAGATTGGTCGCAAACGTCGTCAGGCCGAAAACCTTGAAATAACCGAGGAAGGCCACCAATCCCCGAGCACCGGCCAATTCCAGCAGCACCATCACCAACACGATGCCCACCGTGACCACCGATCGGTAGACGAGCAACAGCATCGTGATGATTACGGCAAAGGTGAGCAGCGTGATCACCTGCATGCTCTTGTCGCCGGTCTCGTTTTGATCGGCGCTCATTGCCGCAGGACCGGTCACATAGGCCTTGACGCCCGCCGGTGCGGGCACGCTGGCGATGACATGGCGCACCGCCTCCACCGACTCGTTGGCCAGTGCTTCTCCCTGATCTCCGGCGATGTAGACCTGCACGTAGGCGGCCTTGCCGTCGACACTTTGTGCCGCAGCGGCGGTGAACGAATCACCCCAGAAATCCTGCACGTGCTGGATATGCTTCGGGTCAGCCCGCAGGTCGCGCACCACGCGGTCATAGAACTGGTGGGCGTCGGCACCCAGCGGTTTGTCGCCTTCGAGCACGATCATCACCGAGCTGCTCGTGTCGTACTCGTGAAACACCTTGCCCACCCGTTTGGTGGCGATCATCGACGGCGCATCATTGGGACTCATCGACACCGCGCGGGTCTTGCCGACAACCTCCAGTTGCGGCACAACGGTATTGAGAACCACGACCACGGCGACCCAGGCAAGGATGATCGGCACCGCCAGCACCCGAATCGTGCGCGGTATCCCAGGGCGCGACGCGTGGCGGGCGGCCGGGATGGGCTCGGTCTGGGTTTGGTCCATCAGGGCGCTCACGCCGACTTCACCAAGCAGAAGGTCATGGCATTCACCCCGGCCACCGATCGTTCGTCCCTGACCGCGCGATCAACGGTGATCCGACAAGCAATGGAGCTACCGTCGCCCTGGGCAAGCAGATTGGGCGTTGCCGCCGGTGCGGTGGTCTGCAGCGTCAACGACCACGGCAACACCACGTCCGGGGCGCGCTGCGGCTTCCCCTCGAGGTCGAGGTAATTGATGACCGCCCTGGCCGCAGAGCCGAACACCTCGTAGGTGACGACCTTGGGGTTGAAGTCCGCTGCGCTGTCAGAACTGTTGGGCGCCACCAGGATGGGGTTGGAGCCAAAGACCGCACGCAACTTCGTCACCGCGACGCCACCGACCGCGACTGCCACCACGATGAGCAGCGGCAGCCACACCCGCCGCACGAGTCCGACCGTCGCATTCATCGCCGGCACCCGGCGCGTGATTCGCCGTGCGCCCATCGCCTCGCACCGCGGTGTTCGGGCGGGGTCACGCTCGGGCCCGACGGGATGGTGTGAACGCGAGTCGCATCGGAAAAGGCAATCAACTGCGGGCCTTTCGGCGAAAATGCGGCCAGCGCGAAGTGGATGACCGACGACGACGTGGGGGAGTAAGAGGTAACCTAACCGCCTAAGTGGATGAAGTCAATCCGCTTCTGTGGGACGGTGGTCACATCGGCTCGCGGGGTCGACACCTCGACCGGCGTGCGCTTCGGCACCGGGTTCCAATCTGCACGGTTGAGTCGGCGTTCTCGGGATCCGTTGGCGCTCATGGGTACGACGCTGCCGGCAACGGAGGTAAGGCTCATGTGCCGTGGATGACTAGGGCTCGCCCGTCATGCGCGCTCGGAGACGATCGGTCGGGTGCCTGGTCAGCTAGACGCTGCGGGATACCAGGTGCGCATCGCGGCGTCGAGCTGTTCGTCGTCGAGCGCTTCGACGGTCAACGGTTTCTGTCCCCTGCGGTGGCGGAGACCGTCGAGGAGGATCGCCACATATCGCCGCCACAGTTCCGGCTCGATATGGCCGGCGTACTCGCTGACCGTACCCGCGATCAGGCCCAAGAACGGCATGTCGTTAGGTGAGATGTCCGGGCGCAAATAGCCGTCGTCCTTGGCCCGCTCAACGAGTTTCGTCACCGTAGGGGTTAGCCGCAGCCGCGAAGCCTCGACGCGGTCACCCCCGTAAGCCTTGCTGAATACGGCTTCCCGCAACCCCCGGTCGGTTGCGGTGAGCTCGCATAACTGCTGCACGAACCACACAAACCCTCGCCACGAGTTCTTTTCTTGCAGCGCGGACTCGGCGAGCGCCGTGATCTGATCGATGCCATCTTCAAAGATCGCCTCGACCAGCTCGTCTTTGGTGGCAAATCGCCGATAAACGGTGCCCACTCCGACACCGGCGTGGTGCGCGACGTCATTGAGGGTCGCCTCGAGCCCTCTCGACGCGAAGAGGTCTCGGGCAGCCTCAACCACCCGCTGGCGATTGCGCTCAGCGTCCTTCCGCAGCGGGCGGCACGGCCCGCACCCCGACGGCACGTCGCTCAGTGTAATCTTCGGCATACTCCAGCGAAACGGATGTGAAATATCCGCTCCGGGGGGCGCTCCTGCCTACGCAATGATCAAGAGCGCAGAAGTGATGAGCATGACGGCGGCGGTGACGCCGTGGACTCCCCAGGCGACCGACCTCGAGCCGCCGTGGCGCAGCACGATCGACGCGTCAGCCAGCGGAATGATGGTGGCGGCCAGCATCACCCAGCCCACCAGGTGGGTTGCGCCCGCGGCCAACAGGATGATGACGAACAATCCGGTGGCGATGTCACGTATGCCCTTGACGCTCAAGTAGGCGCCAGCGGACGGCTGGTCCAGATCTGGCAGCACACCGTAGCCGGCGGCGGCGACACGGGGCGAGACCAGGAATCGCGCGCCAATGAAGACGATGCCCGCGGCTAGCAGTCCGGCCAGGATGCAGCCGATGGTCGTGGTGATGGACATGTAGCGGACTCCCGGGTTTGCGTCAGTGGATTGGTGAAAACGGTGTCGGATCAAGCAGTATCGTCTGGACACCGACGATGTCGCCGACGTCGAAGCCGCCCATGTCGGCAGCGAATTCGGAACCGGTCATGATCTGCCGCGTGAGTTGTTCAGGGTCGGCCCCCGCTGGGTAGCCGATAAGTGTGATGAGGCGAGATGCGCCGCTGCGCTCGGTCCACACGCCATGGGTAGTGACACCGAACGACGCGAATGTCCTCAAGTGGCGGGCCCAGTGAACCGTTGCGTATTGGGCGAGAGCCTCGGGTGATCGCAGGGTGTAGACCCTGAGCTGAAACATCGAATTCAGCGCTCCTTCAATCTATTTCGCCTTTGCCGCGGCTATGCGGGTGCTTTAGAACATCAGCGCCACGCACAGGGCGCTCACCGCCAGACCCTGTAGCACGGCGCGGGGGCCGATGATGCTGTCCCACTTGGCTTGCAGCGCACGCCCGTTCGGCAGGTCCTGGCCGGTATCGGCGGCCGCGGTCAATTGTCGATTGATGGGGGCGCTCACCCGCGTGTAGAGGACGATCCAGACCAACAGCGCGATCAGGGCGGCGGCCGCGGCGATCGCCTGTGGCCAATGCGCGGCCACCGCTGCGAGCGCCGCGGTTGCCGCGGTGGCCAGAACGCCGAGTACCCCCGGCACCGGCATTCGCCGGTCTCCGTATCGATGCACGCTTCCTGTCACCGCAACCAGGGCACGATCGTCGACCGCGGCCAGGGCCGGTCGCAGCACCATCGCGCAGAACACATCGGTGCCGTAGACCACCGCGGTGCCGAGCAGTGCGGCCAGGGCGGCGGCGCGGGCGATCAAGTCCAAGGTCATGTCAAAACTCCGCTCCGTGGTAGGTGTTAGCAACGCTAACCCCGAGGTATTAGGCGTGTCAATAGCAGCGCTAGCAGTTCTAGCCGTGCTATCGTTCGGCATGGGCATCGAGGACCGCCGGGAGCGGGAGCGTGCCGCGCGCCGGCGGCTGATTGTCACGACGGCTCGCAAGCTGGCCGAGGCCGACGGCTGGGATGCCGTCACGACCCGTCGGCTGTCCACCGAGATCGAGTACAGCCAGCCGGTGTTGTACAAGCACTTCACCGGCATGGAGCAAATCGCTGAGGCCGTCGCCATGGACGGCTTCGGCGAACTCGCCGACGTCATTCGAGCCGCTCGCTCCGACGGCGGCTCGGACGCCGAAGCTCTGGGCCGAATCGCGCACGCCTACCTCGGCTTTGCCCGCGCCAACCCGGCGGTGTACGACGCGATGTTCACGCGCGCGACCACCCTGCGCTTCGCCGCGCCGGACACACCGCCGCAGTTGACGACGGCGTTCGATGAGCTGCGCCAAGCGGTTCGACTCGTGGCTGGTGAGCATGACGCGGATACCCTCACCGAAGTGTTCTGGGCCGCGCTACACGGCCTGGTGATACTCAGTCGCACGGGTCGGTTGCGCCCAGACCACGACGCGGAGCGTCTCCAACTGCTGGTCAAGGAGTTCGCCGGCAGACACGAAACGGTCGACTAAGCAACGCGTCCGCGCCGTGCGCCTCGGCCGACGCTCTTCAAGCAGTCATCACCATGGCAGCGCACCGTCGCGGTTGACGAAGGTGCCGGTCGGACCGTCTGCGCCAAGCTGTGCCATGCGAACGATCGCCTCGGCGCCCTCGGCCACCGTCTGCGTACCGGTGTTGCCGTTGAGGTCCGTCTTCGTGAACCCGGGATCGACGGCGTTGATCCGGATGTGCGGGAACGCCTTGGTGTACTGCACGGTGACCATGTTCAGCGCCGCCTTCGACGCCGGGTAGGCCACGCCGGGATAGAAGTCCGCAGGGGCGGACGAGAGCAGGGTGAGCGACGCTAGGCCGCTGCTGACGTTGACCACCACCGGCGCGGCAGACCTCTGCAGCAGCGGTAAAACCGCGTGCAACATCCGGACCGTTCCAAAGACATTTGTCTCGAACGTCTTTCGCATCACGTCGGCGGTCACGTCCGCGGGACCGATCACCGCGTTGCCGTCGGCGCGTTCCTCGATCCCGGCGTTGTTGACCAAAACGTCGAGCCCGCCGGCGGACTCGATGGTCCGAACCGCGGCCTGCACCGACTCGTCGTCGGTGATGTCAAGCTGGATAGCGCGCGCGCCCACGGCGCCAGCGGCCAGGCGACCCCGTTCCGCGTCGCGGCTACCCAGGTACACGGTCTGTCCCAGCCCCACCAGGTGGCGAGCGGTTTCCAAGCCGATACCTTTGTTTGCTCCTGTGATGAGTGTCGTCGTCATGACCCCACGATGCGATGCGGCCACCCCCTGAGCCAGGAGTCCGATTTTCCTAGGACCGCCGATACCAGGACGGCTCAATCGAATAAGGGCAAAGTGGACGCATGGCGACGACGGAATTCGGGCTGGCGCTGCGCGCCTGGCGGGACAAAGTGGCTCCGGAAGCCGCCGGACTCTCCGGAGGGAGTCATCGGCGTGCCGCCGGCTTGCGTCGTGAAGAACTCGCGCAGCTGGCCGGAATCTCGGTCGACTACATAACCCGCTTGGAGCAGGGGCGTGCGGTCAATCCGTCGGAACAGGTCATCGAGGCTCTGGCCCGGGCGTTGAGGCTGTCCAGCGCGGATCGCATCCGCCTGTTCAACTTGGCCGGCCGGGTGCCGCCGGGGCAGGGCACGGTACCGGCCTATATTCCGCCGGGCGTGCAACGGATGCTCGACCGGCTACGGGAGACGCCGGTGGCCGTGTTCGACGCGGCGCTGACGCAGCTGATGGCCAGCCCGCTCTACGTCGCGCTCATGGGCGAGCATGTCGGCAAGGAGCGAAACGCGCTGTGGCGCAACTTTCTCGGTGCCCGCGGCCGGATACGACACACGCCGGAGTCGCTGCTTGACTTGCAAACCGCCCAAGTCGCGGCGTTGCGGGCAACGGCGCAACGCTATCCCGCCGACCAGGCCGTGCGACGGTTGATCGACGAGCTAAAGGCTGTGAGTGGCCTTTTCGCCGAGCTGTGGGATTCGTCCGCCGTGGTCAACTATCAGCTGGCGTCGCGTAAGACCATCGTCCACCCGCAGGTCGGCGCGATCACCCTGGATTGCGACATGCTGACTGTTCCCGGCGCCGACCTGACGATCATGCTCTACACCGCCGAACCCGGCACGGAGGACGCCGAGCGGCTGGCGCTGCTGGCGGTCATCGGCGCTCAATCGCTCGTCGGCTAGCTCGTCGGCGCCTAAGGCGCCACCTGGACGCGATCGAGCCCATCTACCCAACGGGTGCCATCGCCGATGCTTCAATCTCGAAGCATCGTGACGACGATCACAGGCGTCGCGGAAATCGCTTCGATGTCGAAGCGGTTGCTACTCACGTAGCTGCTTCGAATTCGAAGCAAATGACAAAGGAGAAGATCATGAAAGCCGTGCGATACCACCGTTATGGCAGTAGCGACGTTCTGCAGTACGAGGAGGCCCCGCGACCGGTGCCAGGACCACAGCAGGTGCTGGTGAAGGTGGCCGCCACCTCGTTCAACCCGGTCGATGCCGGCATCCGCGGGGGATATCTGTCTGAGGTGTACAAAATCAGCTTCCCGCACGTCCCCGGCGTCGATGTGGCCGGGACGATCGTCGAAATCGGTGCGCAAGTGCAGGGGTGGAGAATCGGCGATGCGGTCGTGGCCTTTCTGCCGTTGGATGCCGATGGCGCTGCGGCCGATTACGCGCTCGCGCCGGTCGAGTCCGTGGCCGCCGCGCCGCGAACGGTGGCTCTCGCCGACGCGGCCGCGCTACCGGAGGCCGGATTGACCGCGTGGCAGGCGCTGTTCGAGATCGCCGGGCTGACCGTGGGGCAGACGGTCCTGATCAACGGTGCGTCCGGTGCGGTCGGCGGCTATGCAGTTCAGCTGGCCAAGCAGGCCGGGGCCGTCGTCACCGCGACCGCTAAGCCGCACGACGCCGACCGTCTGCGCGGCTATGGCGCCGACCGGATCGTCGACTACATCGACTACACGCACGCGCCGATCACCGTCGACGGAGCGCCATTCGACGTGGTACTCAATCTGGTCTCCACCACCCCAGAGCAGACCGAAGCCCTCATCCACGTCGTCGCCGACGGCGGTTTCCACGTCGGCACCATGGTTTCGGGGCCGGAAGACCCCGGCCGCGGCGTCCGCACGCAGCGGGTCTTCGTCCGCAGCGACGCTGAGCAGCTCGCACGCCTGGTCGGCCGCGTCGACGCCGGGCAACTGCACATCGAGGTCGCCGACCGCCGCGGCCTGGATCAGGCCGCGGCCGTGCACGCCGAATCCGACGCCGGCCGGCTGCGCGGCAAGACCATCCTCCTGCCCGCCGAGCAGTAGACCGCTGGCGCAACCATTCAGCGCGGGTAGACCGGGGCTATGGTTCCGGTCTACCCGCATGCGCGCGGGGTCGCTGCCGCTCCCGACAGATGTCTGGTGAGAAAAGTTGTGCCGCCGTGTCTTTCACACTCGCTCGATGGTCGCCGCCGGGCGGAGGCTACCAGCGCGTAGCGAAACCCAGCCACTTCGATGTCGAAACATTAGAATCCAAGCATGGCCGAAGCCCTCAACCCCAATCAACTGCGGGCCTACTTCGCCCTGATGGAGGCGGTGAGCCTGCTGCAATATGCGGTGCGCGAACAGTTGCAGGCCGAAGGAGGACTGAGCTACGTGCAGTTCGAGATTTTGGCCAAGCTCGCTGACGCCCAACGGAAGCTCACCATGACCGAGTTGGCGGACGGCGTGGTGTACAGCCGTTCCGGCCTGACCCATCAGGCAGGGCTATTGGAAAAGCAGGGGCTCATCACTCGCGCGGTTTCCCCTGACGACCAGCGCGCCACGGTCGTGGACATCACCAAGAAGGGCCGGGCCCGTGTTGCCAAGGTCCTGCCCGGTCACATCCAGGTCGTGCGAGACCTGCTGTTCGGCTCGCTGTCCGCCCGCGAGGTGCGAATCCTCGGCGACATGATGAGCAGTGCCCGCGACCATATGCGTGCTCGGCCGCCCCGCTCGGCCGCCCCACGCAATCGGGTCGCAAGGGGACACAGCTAGTGCGCGTTGGCAATTGCCTCCCGCATTCCCCGACGGACCTGTTGCCTCGCGACCGGACCATCGGTCGAAACGCTCTGGTCGCAGCTACAACTGAGGCCACCGAACGGATCGGGCTCACCGCCAACGCCCGGATCGGCGCCCGCCGTCGTCGCCACCGAAGCGCCGAACACCACGATCAGGGCGGTGCACATCACCGCTTTCATGCTGAAAGACAGCGGTTTTCGGTTCGGCGTGGAGCGCCGCGCGGTCTGGTGTGCTTTGGGCACGTTCATGGCGATTTCCTTTGCGGTCGAAGAGCTTATCCACCCTTTGACGATGTGATAACCGATTCGGTGCCCTAGCCGGCCACCGGCGAATGCGGAATCAGCGAGACGCGCATGCCGATGCGTTGAACGGCGCCCTCCGATTCGCGTCCGACCATGCCGCCCAATGGCAGCTTGGACACCGCGGTGCCGGGTGATGCCGCGGGTGCGACGGCCCAACCGCCCGGCGCGGCACCGCCGCCCAGCGCCGGCAGCGGGGCCACGGACGAAACCGTCGTCGCCCAACTCGGGGGTACGGACAAGGTGCTCAGCGCGCTGGCTTGGCCCACGCTCGCCGCGGCGCCCTGGCCCAGTCCCGCCAGCGGCTCGAGGCCTCCCACGGCGGCCCCGGCGCTGGCCCCTCCCATGCCGGCTATGCCCTGGGCGCCCTCGGCCCCCAGGATGGAACCGGCGCCCGCTTCGTCCAGTGCCAAGCCCTGATAATCCAAATCGAGGCCGTAGAGGTCGATGCCGATTCCACCGCCGTCGGCGATCAGACCGGCGCCGTCGGCGCCGTATCCTGCCGCCTCGGAGGCCAGGCCCGCAGTGGCCCCGTCCGCCGCGGGTGCGGCGGCGAGTGCCGAGGCCAGGCCCGAGGCCGCGCCGGCACCGGTGCTCGCGCTCTTGGTCGCACCCTTGCCCGAGGCGCCGGTCAAACCCGACAGGGAACTGAGCGGTGCGGAGGCTCCCGACGACCCGAGCGACGCGCCCGTGCCCATTGCCGCCTGCGACAGACCGGTGCTCGAGGATGAGCCGGGGGTCGAGAGGCCCTGCAGAGTCTGGGGCACCGAAGAGGCCCACTGCGTCGCCGATGTGTGTGCGCTGCTACCGAATTGGGCCGTCGCGCGCGTGACGGTGCCGATGTGGCCGGCGAGGCCGCCCGGATTCGTCGTCTGCGGCGGCGTCGCAATCGGCGAAAGCCTCGACGCGGCAGCCGAATTGGTGGCGTAGGTGTACATCGCGGCGGCGTCCTGCGCCCACATCTCGCTGTACTCGGCCTCGGTCGCCATGATGACCGGCGTGTTCTGGCCGAAGATGTTGGTCTGGATTAATGCCAATAGCCGGGCGCGGTTGGCTGCGATCAGCGGAGGTGGCACTGTCATCGCGTAAGCGGTTTCGAACGCCACCGCGGCGGCCGTGGCCTGCGTCGCCGTTTGCCCACATTGCTCGGCGGTGGCGGCCATCCACGCCATGTAGGGCAGCACGGCGCCCGCCATCGACATCGACGCGGGCCCCGACCAGGACTCGCCGGTGAGGCCCGCGATCACGGCGTGGTAGCTTCCGGCGCCGTCCGCCAGCTCGGCGGCCAGCGACTCCCATCCCGCGGCGGCGGCCAGCAAGGTGGCGGGCCCGGGACCGAGGTACATCCGACCGGAGTTGATCTCTGGTGGCAATGCGCCAAAATCCATGTCTTTCCCTAACTTTTTGGTGCCTGTGTTGGCTGACCGTGCCGAGGCCATCGCGTCGCTGGACGTTGGTGGCGTCGCGCCCCACGTCGGGTCAGCAGATGAAGTAGCTGATTGAAAATCGCCGAAGCCGACGCGCAGAGGCGCCATGGTTGACGACGACGCCCGAGGTTCGCGGCGATTGAGGCAGATTGGCTTCGACCGCGAAGATCGCATCGATGCAACTGCCGCGACTGCGGATCAGCCGACGTCAGGCAAGCGAAACCTGTTGACGGCTAACGCCGGACCTGCCGCGACGGCGTTGCCCGCGAGAGTCCGCCATGCATGATCAGCAGCGGGCGACGCAGAATCGAATCAGTAAATTCTGGTCAACTGAGCTGGGCGCCGGCGCACGAGCGGGCGGGTCGAGCCGCTGCTCGGAGCGGACAATCGTGACCATCGGGGGCGTCGCGGATCCGGGGGAGCGGGGCGTGGAAAACGCCAAAGTGGTTGGCCGATAGCGCTTTAGCCCGCCGCCTTTGAACGCCTTGTCGTCGTTCACGGTGGACCACACGCCAACGCGACGGACCGGTATCGAGTCGTTACTCAGCTGTGTGGGGCCGGAAACCGGGCTGGCCGCTGCCGCCACCGCCGGTGGCGCCGCCGCCGCGTCGATTGTCTTCTCGGTGCGCAAAGCCCCGCAACCGAGCACAACTGCGAGAAGGGCCAGCGCAGCAACGACGGCGGACGCAGCTTGTCGTCGTGACCAGCGTGACGGCTTTGTAACTCCGAAACTCACAGTGCCACTTACGTTACCAGCCGCGACGCGGCGGCTGCCACCGAGCCACGCCGTCGGTGGCGTCACATCATCCGGGGCCCGCCGAAACCCGGGACGGTGCCCACCGGGATCAACGCGAACGCGATCGAGAGCAGAATGAACAGTCGCAACGTTCTCGGGGTCATCGCCTGCTCGATTTCCGGTCGGCGGGCCGCGAAGAGAACGAACACGATCGCGACATCGAACCCTACGATCGTCAGCCAGCGAGTCCAGTCGTAACCGGTGAGGAATACCGGGATGACCAGCACCAGGCCCGCGATCACCCAGTTCATTCGCCCTTGCAGGGCAGCGACGAACGCGCGCAGCGGTACGCCCGAAACACCGCTGACTCCCCACAGCGTCACCGCCAGCGCGGCGGCGCCGAATAGCAAAGAGATTGTCAGGCCCAGTATTCCGATGTGACCGACGGCGCGGACGGCGTCCCCGATCCCGTGGTCGTAGTTCGGCAACACGTTGCGGCACACCCAGTCGTGATAATCGGTCCTGGGACTCTGGCCGTCGATGACGAAGCGCATCAGCGTGTGCGGCGACGTGACCGTGGCGAAGGGGTTGGGCATCACGCGATGCGGTACGGACGCACACAGTTGCGAGGCGATGTCGTGACGGCCGAATCCCGCCACGACGGCCGCGGCGATCACTCCCGGTGTCACGGCCAGGAGCACGCCCCGACGCTGGGTGGTTTCCAGCGCGCCGCCGAGAACGATGATCGCCAGCACGGCTCCCAACGCGTACTGCAGCCCATTCGCCTCGTGCACCAGGGTCAGCACCGCGATCGCGGCGCCGTAGGTTGCGCAGCAGCCCATCGCGATGGCCCTGGTACGCGTGATGGCCAAGGCCGAGCTGAACAGCGCCAGGGCCGCCCCACCGAACAAGTCCGGCCGGGCCGAAAACGCCGCGAACGGTACACCGAAGGGCAGCAACGGAATCGCCATCGCCAGCAGGAGCCGGCGCTGCGAGCGATGGCGACTGAACGCCACCACGCCCGCGACCGCCGCCAGTCCGCACAGATAGATCCCCGTGGACAGCCACCGCAGGCCGAGGGAGGCCGCGAAATAATGTCCGGGGACCGAGCGAACCCATTCGCCGGCGAGGCCACGACGGACGAAGCCGTGCCGGTAATCGGCGGCGTAATAGGACATCCAGTACACGTCGAGCGGAACGACCTTGATCGCGAACCACAACACGACCGCCGACCATGCCGCGATCGCGGCGCCCACATACAGGATGTGGTTTCGCGTAAGCGGATTCGCCTCAACTTCCACGGCCACCATCAGCTGCGGCCCTCGTACACGGTGGTGGCGGACAACTGCAGATCCGCCAGCGCACCACACGCGAGCTCGCGGGCGGCGCAGGTGTCGCCGGAACCGCTTTGATAGGCGACGACGGTGAGAAACCGGCTGCCGTTGACCGTCCCTGTGCCGCAGAACAATTGGCCGTGTGCCTGTTCGATGCGCGCCCGGGTGATGCCCTGCTCGGCGAGCCGCATGGAAAGCTCGGACGCGTCCCCGCCGTCGATGCGGCTGACGGCGGCGTCGAGGGCGCCCAGATTGGAACATCCCACCGGCAACTGACCAGACGACATCGCGATGCCTTCAGCGCGCCGGACCAGCCAGTGCGGCGTGAACGGGATGAGCGGCAACCCGGCGAGCATTTCGTTGGGCTGTTCTTCCAAGGACGTCAGCGCTGTCTTGACGTCGGTGCGCACCGCGGTCAGGTCGCCGGCCACCGCCGTGCCGTCGACCGTCACCGTGATGGAGGTCAGCGCGTTGGCCCGGTCGTCGTCGGCGGTCCGGTCGCTGACCGGAAGCACCACCGTCACCGAGTTCCCGTCGGGCAGCACTCTGCCCATCCGGTGCGCCAGCCGAGCGACGAACGCAACGAAGAGCGCGTTGCTGCTTCCATTGAGGCTGCGCGCCCGCGCTTCCCAAGCCGCAGCGTCGGTTTGGATTGTCACCGACGGCGCCGCGTTCGGGTCGTCGGTCGGCGTGAGCGCCTCCGGGTTCCGCGTGCGCGGCGAGGGCTGCTGGTTGGACGACACCCTGAGCAATATCAGCAGCGTCGCGATCAGCGCCCGGATCGCCGCCGGCAGCGCGATGACGGCATCGACAAGATCCTCGCCCACCGCGCGCCACCGCGCGCGTGAATTCGGCCGAGCGTAACCGAGATTGCGTTGTTCTCCCTTGACCGCTTCGGCTACGGCCGTAACCATGCCGAGCCCGTCGACAACGCAGTGCGAGGCCACCAGGGTGACCGCTGCGCCGCCGTCGACCAGCGGCAGCACGCCGAGGTGAAACGTCGGGCCGTGTTCGGGGTCCACCCGCACCTGGGCGCGCCGTTCGAGCCACGCGCCGATCTCGTGCCGCGGTTGCCGCGGCTCCCACGCGATGTCGGGCGAGCGGCCGTCGACCACCCAGCGATGACGCCCGAAGGGCAGCGGCGAGCGCTCGATCCGCCGGCCGAGCAGGCCGGCACCCAAATTGCCCCTGAAGGACCGCAATTCGTCGATGTTCACGTCACGGTCGTAGACCCACGTGCATTGCACCGTGCTGCCTTGACCGGTGGCGCGCAGCCGAAGGAAAGCGGCCTGGTCCAACAGCGCCAGCCTGGTCACTAGCACCCCGCCTCGGCCGCGGCGCGATACCCGCGCACCGCCGCCGGCGCGAACACGGCGACCAGGACGCCACCCCACAGGCCCGCCTGCCACAGCGGCGACAACACGGGTCCGCCCTCCGCGAGCGCGCGCATCGCCTCGATCGTCGGCGATATCGGCGAAAAACGCACCACCGGTTGCAGCCAGCCCGGAAACACCTCGGCCGGCGCCACACCGGTATTGAGGAACAACAGCACGACGCACCCCGCACCCAGCCACGTCACCATCGCCTTGCCGTCCGCGCGCGCCGCGATCGCGATGACCAACGTCGCCATGCCCGCCGAAATCACCACGGGCACCAGCACGAAGGCCAGCATCGCCATCCAGCCATAGCTGAATCGCAGACCCAAAGCGATCCCGAAGACGGTGAGCACGACCGCGGACGTGGTGGTTCGGGCGGCCTCGGCGACCAGTCGCCCCGCCACGGTGCTGGCTCGATGCACCGGTTGCACCCACAGCCTGGTCAGCACACCGGACTCCCGCTCCGACGGCAGAGCCAAACCGGCGCCGAGGGTGCCGAACACGGCGCCGACCACCGCGCACATGGGTACCAGCCCGTACAGGCTGTCGTGTCCGGTGATGGCCAGGACGGATTTGCCGACCAGCAGCTTGTAGATGATGAGCAGAAAGGTCGGAAACAACAGCGCCTGCACCGCGACGATCGGATCGCGCCGCCAGCGGCGCAGTAGCCGTCCCGCCTCCGACGCGCTTTGGCTGACGAAGGCCGTCAGCGGTGTCCGTCGTGAAATCCTCTGCCCCGCAGCGGTATTGACGGCAATCGCGGCCTGTTCCGCGCACGCATCGCCCGTCGGTAAGGCGTTCGGGCGGGGCTTGCGCACGAGCCGGCCGGCGCCCGAACTCCCCGCGCCAACGCGTCGCTGCATGCGCACCGCGAGTCCACCGAACAGCGCCAGCAATCCGAGGCACCACGCCAGCGTCACCGCGAGCTCCCGGCCCGGAACGTGACCGGCGGAAAGAGCGCGCAGCGTCTCGGTGACCTGCGACACCGGTTGGTAGCGAATGAATGGTCCGAGCCAGGCCGGAAACGATTCCGCCGGAGCGATGCCGGTGGACAACAACACCAGGACGAGTTGGGGGAGCAGCAGTAATTGGCTCGACGACTCGACGGAGCCGACGCGGGAGCCCAAAGCGTCAGCGCCGAGAGACACCGCCATCGCGAACGCCACGACGACGACCACGAATAGAACCGCGACGCCCGGGCCGCCCTGCATCCGGAAACCGAACGACCACCCGACCGCAACGGAAGCGACCAACGCGATGATCGCGCGTATCAAGCAATACAGCATCCGTGCGCTCAGCGGCACCGCCGCTGGGACCGGCAGGGTGCGAAGCCGGGACCCGAAGCCGGACAACCGGTCTCGCGCGGCGCGGTCGGCTGTGGTCATCGCCCCGAACAGCATCGCCTGCACGATGACCACCGGAAGTACGTATTGCGGATAGGTCATCGGGCCGGTGCGGATGATGCCGCCCAGCACGAGGGTGAACCCCAAGAAGCAGCCCACCGGAGCCAGCGCCGCGAAGAGTAGGTCGGCATCGCGGCGCGATCCCGACATCGTGCGCAAAGTGAGTGCCACGAGGGCACTCATACCGAGACCTCCCGCGGCGACAGGACGGGATGGGCATCACGCATCGATATGCGGTCCGGCCTCGCACACCCGGGTGAATTCGGCGCGCATCGTCTCGACGTAGCGCAGGACGGATTTCCGGGCGACGTCGGTGCCCGGGTAGGCGACCACCAGCTGCGTTTTGTCGTGCATGCGATTGACCCACATGCACACCGTCTCCGACAGCCGGTTGTCGCCCCACACGCCGGCGCGCAGGCCGTCGAAGTAGCCGCCGAACGGCAACTTGCGGATATCGATGTAGGACAGCATCGGGACCGGGCGGTCGGGAACCTCGATGGGGTTCGACGGATCGGTGGATTCGAGCAGGTGGTAATAGGGGACCGCGCCCAGGGCGGTGTTGCCGTCGAAAGACGCCTGGGCGGCGCTAACCACCTCAGCGAACGACGCACCGGCGGTCGGAATCGCCAACGGGACGAAACTGGCCAGCCAACCGACCGCGGTGGCGTACGCGGGCTCCCGCCTGTTATCGAATGGAGTGAGTCCGAAATACGTTGCGGCGCCGGTTAACCGGTGTTCGGTCAGCGCGGCGCAGGCGAACACGCCACCGCTGAAACGCGCGCCCGCCGCGCGGCACACCGCTTCGAACCGGCGGCCCTGGTCGTCATCGATCAGGTCGAACACGTCGATGGCCCCCGGTGTGTCCGCATTCGACTCACCCAGTTCCAGCGGGAATTTCGGGAGCGCCCCATTGTTCGCCGCGAGAAACGCCCGCCACGACTGGATCTCGGGCGACTCCTCGTTCAGGCCCCGGGTGTACGTGTGCTGGTTCGCGCTGTATTCGCGATGGCTCGGGGCCGGCGGCAGCGGGTTTTCCGCCCTCTGCAACGCGGCGTAGTACATGGTCTGGATGTCGAGGAAGATCACCCCCGCCGACATGCCGTCGGCGCGCAGGTGGTCGACGGCGATATAGATGGTGAACCGGTCTTGGGCCTGAATAATGCCGAAGGTAAAGCAGTCCCATTGCAGCGGATCGGGCGTATCGAGAAGCAGTTTGCGGATCTGGTTCGGCGCCATCTTCCCGAGATCCGTTGGAGCCAAGGTGATGAGCTCCGGGTCGGGAATGACATAGCGAAGAATCTCATCGTCGTCGCCGAAGTCAAACCGGTCGTGGTAGGTGTCGTGTCGCCGGAGGTGACTATTCACGGCTTGGGTCATCGCGTCGATGTCGCAGGTGCCGCTGATTTCCCAGGCCCCGATGCACAACCGCGGGATGTCGCGGCCGCGACTGACCTGCCGGCGGTAATAGCGAAGATGCTGCGCCTGCTGATAACTCACCGGGGCGGGATGGTATTGGGCTTCGGCCGCGCGCCGATGGGTAGCCGCAGTGGGGTACCAGGAGACGACGGTGCCCTCGGCTGTCCAGTCCTCAACTGTGCCCAAGAACATGCGCTACCTTTCGTCCGTCAGCTGGCGACGCCGGTCCGGATGACCTTAGCGGCAACGCAGGTGATTTGCTGAGTAAGTCGGTTGCCGAAGCGGTCCGGTTCCGCGGGCCGAGCAAGTGCCTCGCGCCACGCTGCGTCGAACAATGCGCACGTTCGGTGCGGCTCAGGGTGTTGTCAGCCGGTGATGCGCATATCGTCAAGCGGCGCAGACAAATGACTCGCCGACCCTTCCGCGGCGCAATCATAAAGTTCCCCTTTCGGGCCCGCAATCGCACAGGAAGTTCTGCCAACCGGTCGTGTGCTCGTGTGAGGTAGTCGACACGCGGGGTCATTTAATTCGTGCGTCGTTAACACGGAACTACGACTCGAACAAGCATTTATCTCGACGTGATGACCCAACCTGTCGATTCCCACCCACAGAGCCGGCGCAATCTTGACTAGGCCCCACGTGATGCTTGCGGACCTGCCGAAACGGCGCCTGGGTTACCATATCGTGATGCACGGCCGTATTGGAATACTGTCAGTGAAAGATTCCTTGCGCCGCTGATGCGGGCAAACAATCAAGCGATCCCCCAAAAGCGCGGCGGCACTGAGCCCTACGTCGCTGCCGACGACAACTCGGGGACCAAAAATCGTGAGAACCGTGACGCCCGCAGCAAACTGCGTGACGCGCGGGTTCAATCCTTGAGCACCCATCGAAAGGCGAGCCACGCGGGGCGGAAGCCGCGAGGGCTCAGCAGACAAAGCGCCCTCGATGATCGATGATGATCTGGACACCGCCGTTTCCCGTTTCGCGAGAGTCGCAAAGAAGGGACCTAGAGGATGCCCGATGAGCTCCGCGGTACGGCCAGACTGTTCGATGCGCTGACCACCAAGGGCACCGCCTTCACCGAAGCCGAGCGCCGGCGCCTGGGTCTCTTGGGTCTGTTGCCGACGACGGTGAAGACGCTGGAGCAGCAAGCCGCGCATTGTTGGCACGAATTCTCCACTCGTCGCGACGATCTCGACAAACACATTTATCTGCGGGCATTGCAGGACCGCAACGAGACGTTGTTCTACCGCGTATTGCGCGACCACATTGCCGAGGCGCTGCCCGTCGTCTATACACCCACCGTGGGTGAGGCCTGCCAGCGTTTCAGTGAGATCTACCGGCGGCCCCGGGGATTGTTCGTGTCCTACACCGAGGGTGATTGCCTGGACGAGGTGCTGAACAACCGGCCGCAACGTGAGGTCGATGTGATCGTGGTGACCGACGGGCAGCGCATCCTCGGCCTGGGCGATCAGGGGATCGGGGGCATGGGGATCCCGATCGGGAAATTGTCCCTCTACACCCTGATTGGTGGCATCGATCCCGCGCGCACGCTTCCGATCGTGCTCGACGTGGGTACCGACAACAGCGAGCTCCTCGACGATCCCCAATATCTGGGCTGGCGGCACCGGCGCATCGACGACGAGGATTACTACGCGTTCATCGACAAGTTCGTCGCCGCGGTGCGCAAGCAGTTGCCGAATGTGTTGCTGCAGTGGGAGGACTTCGCCACTACGCATGCGCTGCCGATCCTGGCCCGTTATCGCGACAAGCTGCTCACCTTCAACGACGACATCCAGGGAACGGCCGCCGTCACGCTCGGAGCGCTGCACGGCGCCGCCAAGGTCGCCGGCCGCCCGCTCTCGCAGCAACAGATCGTGATGCTCGGCGCCGGCTCGGCCGGTATCGGAGTGCTCGACATGATTCGACGGCAGATGACGAACGAAGGGCTGTCCGAACAGGCTGCCTCGCAGCGTATCTGGGTCGTCGACGTCGTCGGCCTGCTCACCGATGACCGCACCGACCTGTCCGATGCACAGCGCGGATTCGCCCAGCCTGCCGCCCGCGTCGCGCAATGGGGCCTGTCAAGTCCCGCTCAGCTGGCCGACGTCGTCCACCACGTCGAGGTGGGCGTGCTGCTCGGCCTGTCGACCGCCGCGGGTGCCTTCACCGAGAGCATCGTGCGTGAGCTCGCCGGTAAGACCGACCGGCCGATCATCTTCCCGCTTTCCAATCCCACCAGCCGCGCCGAGGCGCGCCCCGCCGAGCTGGATCAGTGGACCGACGGGCGGGCGCTGATCGCCACCGGCTCGCCGTTCGCGCCGCTACACCGCAACGGCGTGGAACATGGTGTCGCGCAGTGTAATAACGTCTACATCTTTCCCGCGATGGGGCTCGGGGTGACGGCGGCTCAGGCGACCCGGGTCACCGACGAGATGATGCGCGTCGCGGCGCAGACCTTGGGCGAGGCCTCGCCCGCCCTCGCCGACCCCGACCAGCCGCTGCTACCGGCGTGGTCGGACGTGCCGGATGTCGCCGTGCGCATCGCGCACGCCGTCGCCGTGCAGGCGGTCGCGGACGGTGTCGCCCCGACGCGCAGCGACGCAGAGCTCGCCGAACGCATCGCGCAGGTGCGTTGGCAACCCGAGTACCCCGCGACAGTCGACCCGTGACGGGTGGTGGTCATGGGCACCGGATGGCGGTGTGAGTATTTCACTGCCCCTACCTGCACCGGTCTTGGCCAAGCGCAATGACTTTCGACGCAGAAGCAACGCCTCCTCGGCACCGGCTGACCCGGTACGGCCTCAATATCGACATCGCCTTGACTTCATACATGCAGTGTGTATGTTAATACATACAGTATGTATCTGAAAGGTGGGTCTCATGAGCGCCACGCTCGACGCCATAGCGGAAGAACGCAGAATTGTTCTGGAGCTCTGCTCGCAAATGCCGGATCCGTTGTGGGCGAAGGACAGTGGTTGCTCGGGCTGGTCGGTGCAAGACCTCGTGTCGCACATGGCGTGCAGCTTCTGGCTGGCTGTCGATCCGTCGAGGCTGCCCAGTCCCGGCGATTTGCCGGCCGAACGCGCGGCCGACCTCTATGTGGAATCGCGACGCTCTATGACCCCCGAAGAGGTGGTGGCCGACTATGAATCGGTCAGCGGCCGAGGGCTCGAGGTGCTCGCTGCGATAGAGGGTCAGGACATCGACATCCCCATCGGCGACGTCGGAACCTACCCGGCCTCGGTGGTGCCGACAACCTTCGTCTTCGAATCACTCATCCACACTCGCTGCGACCTCTTTGCCCCCGACGGGCCGCTGCCGGGGGACCCACCGCCCGTCGACGAGCTGCGGCTTGCCCCCACCCTCGATTGGATCGAAGCGGCACTGCCGCAGCAGAATGTGGCGCTGCTCAACGACTTACACACCGGCGTGGAGGTTCGCCTCGACGGGCTGTGCGCCCGCACCCTGCACATCGGCCCGCGCGCCGAGGTCGGGGCGCGTGTCACGTCCGACTCGCAGGCCTTCGTGCGCTGGGTGACCCAGCGCGGCACCTGGGGGGAGTCGGGTGTGCAGGCGGAGGGTGACCCGTCGTCGCTTGATGTCGTTCGCCGGCTCAGGGTGTTCTGAGCCGGGTCCGAACACGACGCCACACCGGTCGGTCGCGCGATCCCGGACCTTCATACGGTATGTATGAGAATGCCTACAGAGGCGTGAAAGGTAAGGGTCGATGGCGCAGGGCGATCGCCGCACGCAGGCCGAACGCGCGGCTGAGACACGCGATGCGTTGATCGGTGCCGCCCGGCCGTTGTTTGCGTCAGTGGGATTCGCCGACGCGTCCCTGGAAACGATCGTCCGCAACGCTGGGGTGACACGCGGCGCCCTCTATCACCATTTCGCCGACAAGACAGAGTTATTCGCGGCGGTGTTCGAGCGCGTCGAGGGGGAGATGGCCGCCCGGATGGTCGACGCGGTCGCCGCCGCCGGACACTCCGATCCCGTCGAGATCATGCGACTCTGTTCGGGACTTTGGTTGGATGCGTGCGCCGAACCCGAGATCCAGCGCATCGTCCTGCTCGAGGCGCTGGTGGTGTTGGGATGGGAACGCTGGAGCGACATCGGCCATCGCTACAACATCGGGTTCGTGACTGGACTGCTCACCGACGCCATCGAATCCGGCAGTATTCCCCGCCAGCCCGTCGAGGTGACCGCCCTGACGATCATGGGAGCACTGCGCGAGGCGACGCTCTACATCGCCCGCGCCGACGATCATCGTCGGGCCCGCGCGGAAGCCGGCGCGGTGATGGACCGACTCATCGACGCGTTGCGCGCCAACGGTTCTGGCTAGTCCGCCGCACCGCTCGCCGATAGGTGTCGTTACGCCGCGATGCTGCCGCCCCCGTCGGCTCGGATGATCTGACCGGTGATGTAGCCGGCGTCGTCGTCCAACAGTGCGCAGATCGCATGGGCGATCTCGCGGGGTGTCCCGAGGCGGCGCAGCGGAATCGTCTGCAGCATACGCGCTTCGCGCTCGGAGCCGGCCGGGCTGAGCGCGCGGTACATCTCGGTTTCGATGGGCCCGGGCGCCACGGCGTTGACCGTGATGCCGGACTGCGCGAGCTCGCCGGCCCAGATCCGGGTGCACGCTTCCAGTGCCGCCTTCGTCGCCGCGTAGGGCGTGCGCTCCGAGGTGCCCAGTGTGGTCAAGCTGGTGACGTTGACGATGCGCCCCCACTCGTTGACCAGCATGCCGGGCAGCACCGCCTGGACCACCTGCACGGCGGCGCGCACGTTCAGGTCGTACGTGACGGCCAGATCGTCCAGATTGATCGAACCGATGCGGCCGAACCGGGCGACGGCCACGTTGTTGACCACCGCGTCGATGCGCCCGTTCGCCAGCACGCGCCCGAGCGCGGCGTCGGTCTCGACCCGATCGGTGAGGTCCGCCTCGTAGAACTCGCCCGGGAAGTCGTCGGGCGCGGTGCGAGCCAGGCCGACGGGTATGTCGCCGGACCTCTTCACCCGGTCGGCGACTGCCCGGCCGATCCCCTTCGATGCCCCGGTGATCAGTACGCGCCTTGCGGTCATGGTGTCCTCCTTTAACGGCTTCGTATGATTACTGAAACGTTCTGGAACGCAAATGTTGCATAACGTTGTTGTTATGGGCGATGGCGTTGCCCTTATGGAGGATCGATGACGACGTTGGCGCAGCTCAGAACGTTCATTGCGGTGGTCGATCAGGGCGGTTTCACGGCGGCCAGCCGCCGGCTGGGGTTATCCCAGCCGGCCGTCAGCCGCACCGTCGCCACGCTGGAAAAAGAGCTGGGCCTGCCGCTGTTCGTTCGCCGCCGAGACGGGCTCTCCCTGACTCAAGCGGGTGCCATCGCGCTGACACACGCGCGAGAGGCGGCGCGCCACCTCACGTTGATGCGCACCGAGGTCGCCGGCCTGGCGGGCGACATCACCGGGACGCTGAGCCTCGCGAGCCTGCCGTCGGCCACCGCAACGCTCGTCGCGCCCCAACTCCGGGCGTTCGCCCAGCGGCATCCGGCCGTCACCATCCGGCTGCTCGAGGGTAGTGAGCAAGAGATTCGGGATTGGCTCGACCAGGGGGCCGCCGAAGCCGGTGTGGTCAGCCTGCCCAGCAAGGGCCTTGACGTCGCCGTCCTCGGCGAACAGGACATGGTTGCGGTGGTGCCGGCCGAGCACCGGCTGGCAGCCAAGGACGTCGTCACCTACGCCGACTTGGCCAAGGAACCCTTCGTTCGTGGTACGGGCGGATGTGCGGATGTGTTCATGCCGATCGCGCGCCGCGCCGGGGTCGAATTCGACCTGGCCTTCGAAGCACGCGAGATCGCGGCGACGCTCGAGATCGTGCGCGCCGGCCTGGGAGTGAGCATCCTGCCCAGCGCCGGCCTGCCAGAACTGCCCGGCGTCGCGGTGCTTCCGCTGCTGCCCCAGACCGTGCGGCGCCTCGGCGTCGCGGTCTCCGCGAGTGCGTCCGCCCCCGCGCGCGCATTCCTCGACCAGATCGCCGCGCTGAATCTGCGCTGATTCGATTGGGCCAGCGCGGTTTTGATCCCCGACGGGACTCGTGGCTGTCGGTGACCACGTGCGCGGCGCGACGCGTTTTCAGCCGCACCGACCCGACGTGGTATCTTCGCCGACGTGACTATCGGCGTGCGCGCGTATTGGCGCTTTATCGTGGCTCCGGGTGGAGCCGGCGATGCGGCGGCCGATTGACGCACGCGCACGACTGATACCCGGAGCCCAGCAGTGACCACACGGTCGCTGCTTTTCGTTTTTCAGGGCATCGGGAACCAGCGGGCGTGCCCTGGGAGCCAGCACAGAAAGGCACACACCCTCCATGTCCATCATCAATTACGAGACGGCGACCATCGACACGTCCGACCACCGGATCGTCTCGTTCCGGGAACTGTCGGCACCGGCGGTGATTCGCACCGAACTGCCGTTGACCGCCCGGCGCGCCCAGGCCGTCCAGCGCGATCGTGACGAGATCTCGGCGATCCTGGCCGGTGGTGACGATCGGCTGTTGCTGGTGGTCGGCCCGTGCTCGGTGCACGACCCCGTCGCCGCGCTCGATTACGCACGCCGGCTCGCGCCGATGGCCGCCGACTACGCGGATCGGCTGAAGATCGTGATGCGCGTCTACTTCGAAAAGCCGCGGACCACCGTCGGGTGGAAGGGACTGATCAACGACCCCAACATGGATGGCAGCTTCGACGTCGAGCGGGGCATCCGCGTCGCGCGCGGGTTGTTACTCGACATCATCGACGTCGGCCTGCCGGTGGGGTGCGAATTTTTAGAGCCCACCAGTCCTCAGTACATCGCCGACGCCGTCGCGTGGGGCGCGATCGGCGCCCGCACCACCGAGTCGCAGGTGCACCGCCAGTTGGCGTCGGGCCTGTCGATGCCCGTCGGGTTCAAGAACGGCACCGATGGCAACGTTCAGGTCGCCATCGACGGGGTCAAAGCCGCTGCGGCGCAGCACAATTTCTTCGGTACCGACGACTTCGGTCGTGCGGCCGTCGTCGAGACCATGGGCAATCCCGACTGCCACGTCATCCTTCGGGGTGGCACCACCGGACCAAACTACGACGCCGCCGCGGTGGCCAGCGCCATCGAACGGCTTGGCAAGGCCGGGCTTTCCGGGCAGGTCATGATCGACTGCTCACACGCCAACTCGGCCAAAGACCATGTGCGCCAAGCTGAGGTCACCGCCGAGGTGACCGCACGCATCGCCGGGGGCGAGCGCGGTATCGCCGGACTGATGCTGGAAAGCTTCCTGGTCGCCGGCGCCCAATCGCTCGGCGGGGAGCTGGTCTACGGCCAGTCCGTGACCGATCGGTGCATGGACTTCACCACGACCGCGGGGCTGTTGGCTGACCTCTACGCGGCGATGGGCTGACCGCGGGCCACGGGGGCTGGGCCCGCGTCACCGAGGGGCGGGCGCCTGTCGCGACGAAACCTGGCCGGCGATCGCCTTCTTGTCGATCTTGCCGATCGGGGTGGTGGGCAGGGACGTCATCGCCACCAAGACGTCGGGGCGGGCGTGCGCGGCCACACCGCGCTCGTCGAGGTAGCCGTTCAATTCCGCCAGCGACAGTTCAGGGCCGTCGAAAACCACGGCCGCACAGATCTTCTCGCCCAGGTAAGGGTCGGGCAGCGCGACGGCGGCGGCCGAGAAGATCGTCGGATGGCTGTGCAGCTGCTCCTCCAGGTCCGCCGCCGAAATGGTCTCTCCGCCACGGCAAATCACGTCCTTGACCCGACCGTTCACCACCAGATAGCCGTCGTTGCGCAGCCGCACCACGTCACCGCTGCGGAAGAACCCTTGCGCGTCGAAGCTGCGTTCGTTGTCGCGCTCGGCCCGAAAGTAGCCGTTGAACGTGTACGGTCCGCGGACCAGTAGTTCGCCCTCCTCGCCCGGCGGCACCGGGTTGCCCTCCGCATCGACGACGCGCAGTTCGTCGGCCGGACACAATGGCCGGCCCTGGGTGTGTTCGGTGAGTTCCGGGGGATCGTCGAGCCGGGTGTAGTTCAGCAGCCCCTCGGCCATCCCGAACACCTGCTGCAGGGCCGGGGTCAATGCGCTGCGCACCAAGCGGGCATCCTCGGCTTCCAGCTTGGCGCCGCCAACCTGTAAGAGCCGCAGCGTCTTTGGTGTCACTGGTTCCCAGTCGCAAGCTTGCGCCCACAACTTGGCCAACGCCGGCACCAGGGCGGTCACCGTGACACGGTGGCGTTCGATGGCGGCAAAGGCCGCCTCCGGGCTGGGGTCGGTGCCGAAAACGGTGGTGGCGCCGACCGTCATCGCACCGAGCAGACCCGGACAGGCAAGCGGGAAGTTGTGCCCGGCGGACAGCACCGCCAAATACACGTCGTCGCGGGTGAGCCCGCAGAGTTCGGCGCTGGCCTTCGCGTTGAAGACATAGTCGTCATGGGTGCGGGGGATGAGCTTGGGCGTGCCGGTGGTGCCGCCCGAAACCAACAGCAGGGCAGGCGATCCCGGATCGGGTGCCGATGGCCGCGCGCCGGTGGTCGTCCCATCGCGCAGTTGGGTCCACGAGGTGAACGGTCCCGGGTCGCCGTCGACGATGACGTGCCTGAGCGCGCCGTGCCGCTCGACGAGGCCCTGCGCCATGGTCCGGTAGTCGAATCCGCCTGCGGTGTCGGCGATCAGCAACCCGGTGGCCTCGCTGACCGCGGCAAAATGTCCCAGTTCGGTGGCCCGGTGACCGGGCAGGCACATCACCGGTATCGCCCCGGCCCGCAGCAGCCCGAACAGCGCCACCGCGAACTGACAGCCGTTCGGCAATTGCAGCAATACCCGATCGCCCGGCGCGATACCCGCGCCGCACAGTCCATCGGCCGCGCGGTTAGCCTGGTCGTCCAGGTCCGCATAACTGAGGCCGGTGTCGCTCACGGCGTCGATGACGGCGACTCGGTCGGGCCATTGCTGGGCCGCATCGGTCAGGATCGTGTCCAGGGGCCGCCCCGCCCAGTAGCCGGCCGCCCGATAGGCGGCGCTCCGATCGGCGGGGAAGGGCACGAACCCGTCGAGGACTCCGGCCGGCGGCTGCGGTGTGTTCGGGCTCATGGCTCCTTCAGCGGGGGCTTCGGACGGGGCTAGTAGCGGGGACGCAGGGAGTAAGGATAGGGTAACCAAAAATTTAGGGCAGCCTGTGCTAATTCAGGGAGGGTCTGTGGTGCACGCCTCGGCACGCTCGGAGGGCATCCGGGCGGAGGTGGCCGAACTGCTCGGCGTCAACGTCGATGCAGTTCAGCCGGGTGACAACCTCATCAGCCAGGGCCTGGACTCGATCCGGATCATGACGTTGGCCGGCCGGTGGCGCCGCCGGGGCGTCGCCATCGACTTCGCCACCCTGGCCGAGCAGCCGACGATCGACGCCTGGGCCCGGCTGGTCGCCGCCGACGGGCACGGCGCCGACCAGCAGACCGTTCCCGCCGAGGCGGCCCGGAGCGCTGAGCCGTCGGCCGAGGACGAGCCGTTTGCCCTGGCCCCGATGCAGCACGCGATGTGGGTGGGCCGCCAGGACCACCAGCAGCTCGGTGGCGTCGCCGGGCACCTCTACGTCGAATTCGACGGTGGCCCGATCGATCCGGAGCGGCTGCGCGCGGCGGCCACCGCGCTGGCACGTCGCCATCCGATGCTGCGGGTGCGGTTCCTGCCCGACGGCACGCAACACATCCCCCCGGCCGACCAGAGCGGCGCCTTCCCGGTCGAGGTCGAGGACCTGCGCCAGCTGAGCACCGACGAGGTCGAGCGGCGGCTCGCCGACATCCGCGACGCGAAATCGCACCAGCAGCTCGACGGCGCGGTGTTCGAACTGGCGGTGACGCTGTTGCCGTGCGGGCGGTCCCGGCTGCATGTCGATTTGGACATGCAGGCCGCCGACGCGATGAGCTATCGGACCCTGATGGGCGACCTGGCGGCCCTCTACGGCGGCCGCGACCTCCCCGAGCTGAGCTACACCTATCGGCAGTACCGCCAAGCCATCGAGGCCGAAGAGGCGCAGCCGCAACCGGCCCGCGACGCCGACCGGGACTGGTGGGCGCAGCGTCTGCCGGAGCTGCCCGACCCGCCGGCGTTGCCGTCCATCGGTGGCCGCGGCTCCAAGCAGAGCACGCGCCGTTGGTACTGGCTGGACCCGCAAACCCGCGATGCGCTGTTCGCCCGCGCCCAGGCGCGCGGCATCACTCCGGCCATGGCCCTGGCCGCGGGATTCGCCAATACCCTGGCGCGCTGGTCGACCACGTCGCGCTTTTTGCTGAACGTCCCACTGTTCGGGCGGCAGCCCCTGCACCCCGACGTCGACTCGTTGGTCGGTGACTTCACCTCCTCGCTGCTGCTCGATGTCGATCTCGCCGGCGCCCACACCGCGGCGGCGCGGGCCCAGGCCGTGCAGGGCGCGATGCGCACGGCCGCCGCCCATTCCGCCTATCCGGGACTGTCGGTGCTGCGCGACCTCAGCCGTCATCGCGGCACTCAGGTGCTCGCCCCGGTGGTATTCACCAGCGCGCTGGGACTCGGCGAACTGTTCAGCCGCGAGGTGACGGACCGATTCGGCACACCGGGATGGATCATCTCCCAGGGGCCGCAGGTGCTGCTGGACGCGCAGGTCACCGAATTCGACGGCGGCGTCCTGGTGAATTGGGATGTGCGCGAAGGCATGTTCCCCCCGGGCGTCATCGACGCCATGTTCGCCTACCACATCGACGAGCTGCTGCGGCTGGCCTGCGCCGACGACGCGTGGGAGGCGCCGGGCCCGCCGGCACTGCCCCAGGCGCAGCGCGCGGTGCGCGAGGCGGCCAACGCCCGCACTGCGAAACCCAGCGGAGAAGCCTTGCACGACGGGTTCTTCCGGCAGGCCGAGCGGCAGCCCGACGCCCCGGCGGTGTTCGCCAGCACCGGTGACCTCAGCTATGCACAACTGCGCGACCAGGCGCTGGCGGTGGCCGCGGCGCTGCGCGCCGCCGGGGTGGCCACCGGCGAGACCATCGCGATCATGGGGCCCAAAACCGCCGAGCAGATTCCGGCCTTGCTGGGCATCCTGTCCGTCGGTGCCGTCTACCTGCCGATCGGCGCCGACCAGCCGCGCGATCGCGCCGAGCGCATCCTCGAAACCGGTGCGGTGAGGCTGGCCCTCGCCTGCGGCGGACGACCGCTGTCCGTGCCGGTGCCAGAACTGGTGCTGGCCGATATCCTTCGCGAGGCACCTGCGAGCGCCGAGATTACTTCAGCGAGAATCGATCCCGCCGCGCTCGCCTACGTGTTGTTCACGTCGGGCTCCACCGGCGAGCCCAAGGGCGTCGAGGTCACCCACGACGCGGCGATGAACACCGTGGAATTCATCGGCCGCCACTTCGAGATCGGCCCCGCGGATCGATGCCTGGCGCTGTCGACCCTGGAGGGCGACATCTCGGTGATGGACGTCTTCGTCACCCTGCGCACGGGCGGTTCCCTCGTGGTGGTCGACGAAGCGCAGCGACGCGATCCCGACGCCTGGGCCCGGCTCATCGAGACTCACCAGATCACCGTGCTGCACTTCATGCCCGGCTGGCTGGAGATGCTCGTCGAAGTCGGCCGCGGGCGGCTGTCCTCGGTGCGGGTGATCCCGACCGGCGGCGACTGGGTGCGGCCCGAGGTGGTGCGCCGCCTCCAGGCCGAAGCGCCCGACCTGCGCTTCGCCGGCCTCGGCGGTGCGACCGAAACCCCGGTGCACAACAGCATTTTCGAGGTGACCGAAGCGATTCCGGAGGATTGGACGGCCTTGCCGTTCGGCGTCCCGCTTCCCAACAACGCCTGCCGTGTCGTCGATGACACCGGGGCCGACTGCCCGGACTGGGTGCCCGGCGAATACTGGGTGTCCGGACGCGGCATCGCGCGCGGCTACCGCGGCCGTCCCGATCTCACCGCCGAACGCTTCGTCGAGCACGACGGCCGAATCTGGTACCGCACCGGCGATTTGGTGCGGTACTGGCCGGACGGCACCCTCGAATTCGTGGGCCGCGCCGACCACCGGGTCAAGATCAGCGGCTATCGCGTCGAGTTGGGCGAGGTCGAGACCGCGCTGCGGCGCGTGCCCGGGGTGCGCACGGCGGTGGCCGCCCTGATCGCGGTGTCCGGCGAATCCGACGTGCTGGCCGCCCAAGTGTGCACCGACGACGCCGCCCTGACCGCCGAGCGAATCCGGCAGCGTCTCGCTGACCTCGTGCCCGCACACATGGTTCCGCGCCACATCGCGGTGGTGGAGCGGATCGGGTTCACCGACGCCGGAAAGCTCAACCGCCGGGCCGTGGCACGCGAGTTGGAAGCCGCTGTGGCGCAATCGCAGCGGCCGGGCCACCGGGCGCCGTCGACGCCATTGGAAACCGCGCTGGCACTGATCGTCGGCGAGCTGCTCGGCCGGGAACACATCGGGGTCGACGACGACTTCTTCGCCCTCGGCGGCGATTCGGTGCTCGCCACCCAGGCGGTGGCGAGAATCCGGGCCTGGCTGGATGCGCCGGACATCATGGTCGCCGACCTCTTCGCCAATCGAACCGTGTCGACGCTGGCCGCGGTGCTCAGTGCCGGCGAGGACGACCCCGGCCGGCTCGACCAGGTCGCCGAGCTCTATCTGGAGGTTATCGGCATGGACGCCGAATCGGTTCTGGCGGCCTCTCAGCAACCCGCGAAATCGTAGATTGCGCAATGACATTGACTAATCTGATCACCGTGTCTGCCACGTTCCCGTCCTGGATCAAACTGACCCCGGGCCGCAACAACGGGTCGTCCACCGGAGCCACCGTGGTGTTTCCGCACGCCGGCGCGGCCGCCGCAAGCTATCGGGTGCTGGCGGCGGCGCTGGCCGCCGGCGGCGACACCTACATCGTGCAGTACCCGCAACGCGCCGACCGCCTCAGCGAGCCCGGCCACCACAGCGTGCACGACCTGGCCGCCAGCCTCTTCCAAGCGGCGCCGTGGTCCAGCGTCGCGCCGCTGAAGTTGTTCGGGCACAGCATGGGTGCCGTCGTCGCCTTCGAGTTCGCCCGGGTCGCCGAGACGCACGGCACGGCCGTGCAAAAGCTGTGGGTGTCGGCCGGCCCGCCACCGTGCGTCGTCGCCGACATGCCCGAACTGCCGACCAGTGATGACGGGCTGCTGGCCGATATCGCGGATCTGGGCGGTACCGACCCCGAACTGCTTGCCGACGAAGAGTTCTCCGAACTGCTGACCACCGCGGTGCGCGCCGACTATCAGGCCTTCAACGGTTACGACCCCAGCCCCGACGTCCGCATCGGCGCCGACATTCACGTGCTGGGCGGCCATGACGACCACCGCATCGCCACCGGCGTGCTGCGGCAGTGGGAAAGGCACACCGCCGGATCCTTCGCCCTGTCGTTGTACGACGGCGGGCACTTCTACGTCTACGACCACGTCGAAGCGATCGCCGCGCAGGTGAATGCCGGGTGATGCCAATGTCTGACGAGGGGTTCGGCTCGGGCCGCGGCGCCGAGTATGCCGACCCGGTCGTGATCGTGGGAATGGGTGTGGAGGCACCCGGGGGCATCGAAACCGCCGAGGCCTACTGGGATCTGCTGGCCCACGGCCGTGAGGCGCTGGGCCCGTTTCCCACCGACCGCGGTTGGGCGGTGCCAGAACTGCTCGCCGGCTCGCGCCGCAGCGGCTTCAAAGAGATCCATGACCGCGGCGGATTCCTCACCGGGGCAACCACATTCGATCCGGAGTTCTTCGGGATCTCGCCCCGCGAGGCCGTCGTGATGGATCCGCAGCAACGGGTGGCGCTTCGGGTGGCCTGGCGGGCGTGCGAGAACAGCGGCATCAATCCCGACGAGCTGGCCGGTCACGATGTGGGCTGCTTCGTCGGCGCCTCGGCCACCGGGTACGGACCCGACATGGCCCAATTCTCCGAACACAGCGGTCATCTGCTCGCCGGGACCGCGCTCAGCGTGATCTCGGGTCGCATCGCCTACACGCTGGGATTGGCCGGGCCGGCGCTGACCTTGGATTCCTCGTGCGCGTCGGCGCTGGTGGCCTTCCACGTCGCGGTGCGCTCACTACAGAACGACGACTGCGATCTGGCCCTCGCGGGCGGGGTCAACGTGCTGGGCTCACCGGGCTTTTTCGTCGAGTTCTCCAAGCAACACGCGCTCTCCGACGACGGATACTGCCGCCCCTACAGCGCGCAGGCCAGCGGGACCGTGTGGGCCGAGGGCGCGGCGATGTTTGTGCTGCAACGCAAATCGGCCGCCCTGCGTGCCGGCCGGCGGATCGTCGCCGAGGTGCGGGCCACCGCCATGAATCAGGACGGGCGCAGCGCCGGTCTGAGCGCGCCCAGCGGCGAGGCCCAGGTCCGGCTGTTCCAGCGGGCCATCAGCCAGGCCGGGATCAAGCCCGCCGAGTTGGGGATGATCGAGGGGCACGGCACGGGGACCCGCCTGGGCGACCGAACCGAGCTGCGCTCGCTGGCCCAGACCTACGGCGACACCGAGCCCGGCGCCGGAGCATTGCTGGGTTCGGTCAAATCCAACGTCGGTCACTCGTTGGCCGCCGCCGGCGCGCTGGGTCTGGCCAAGGTGCTGGTCTCCGCCGAGCACGGCGCCGTCCCACCCACCCTGCACGCCGGCGACGCCAGCCCCGAAATCGAATGGGACAAGCAAGGACTGCGGTTGGCCCAGACCTTGACACCGTGGCCGGCCGTCGACGGGCAGCGCACCGCCGCGGCGTCCGCGTTCGGCATCGCCGGCACCAACGCGCACCTGATCGTCTCCGTCCCCGAGGTCGCATGATGCTCACCCATGGCCTGCCGGACGGGCGTATCCCGGTGCTGCTGAGCGCCCATGATCCAGAGCTGATCCGCCGCGACGCCGCCGCGATCGCCGATTACCTTGGCCGCGTCCCGGACTCGGCGGATCTGACCGCCGCGGTCGCTTCCACCCTGCTGCGGCTGCGGAGGTTGCGACGGCACCGCGCGGTGGTGCGCGCGGCACACAGCACCGAGCTCGTCGCGGGTCTGTCCGCGATCGCCAACGGCGAGGAGCACGAGCTGGTCTCGTACTCCGCAAGGACGACACCGCCGCGGGTCGCGTTCGTGTTTCCCGGCCAGGGCAATCAATGGCAGGCGATGGGAGCCGGCGCCTACCAACGGTTACCGGCCTACCGCGAGGCCGCCGACCGATGCGCGCAAGCATTCGCTTCCGCCGGATTCGCTTCTCCGCTGCCGTATCTGGTGGGCGACGAACCGCGCAACTGGTCGCGCCCCGAGATCCAGGGCGCGCAGTTCACCCACGCGGTGAGCCTGGCCGAGGCATGGCGGTCCCGCGGGGTCCTGCCCGACATCACCATCGGTCACAGCCTCGGTGAGGTGGCGGCGGCCTATGTGGCGGAGGCGATAGGGCTGCCCGACGCGGTCGCTTTGGTGGTTGCTCGCGCGACCGTGGTCGACCAGCTCACCGGCCACTACGCAATGGCGGTGCTGGGCACCGGGCTGGACATCGCGGAGTCGTTGCTCGCGGAAACGCCGGGCTGGCTGGAAGTTTCGGCGGTCAACGGCCCGTCGTCGACCGTGGTCGCCGGTGACCATGACGCGGTGGCCGCCGCGGTCGCACTGGCCCAACGGCGCGGCATCTTCAGCCAGCAACTGTCCGTCGACTATCCCGGACACACCAGTGCGCTCCGACCGTTGCGTTCGAGCCTGGCCGAGCTGACACCGAAGTCGACCTTCCGGGATGCCCCGGTGCGGTTCATCGGATCCACGCTGGGGACCGAGCTGGGGGAGGCGACCGACTTCTCCGACTATTGGTATGAAAACCTTTGCGGCACCGTACGATTCGACCTGGCCGTGCAATATGCCCGCGGTTGTGGGGCCGACGCGTTCGTTGAGCTCTCGGCGCACCCCTCCTTGCTGTACCCGCTGGGCGACATCGTCGACGACGAGTCGGCCGTCATCGTCGGCTCGGGTCATCGCGACCGGTCCATCACCGATTCGCTGTCGGCGAGCATCACCGCACTCGCGGCCGCCGACCCCGGCTGCCGGTGGGCCGACGCGATCCCGACGGCCGATCTGCCCGCGCTGCGCGGCTTCCCCAACGCGCCGATGCGTGCGGTGCACCTGTGGGCGGCGCCGCAACGGGTGACCGAAGCGGCGCCGGCGCCGGCGCTCACCGTGGCCGTCGAGGACTGGCAGCCGGTCACGGCGCCCGTCACACCCGGCGCAAGCAGCCTCGACATCGCCTTCGTCGGTGCGGGCACCCTGACGCAGCGGCTGCTCGAAACCGTTGCCGCGCATGGTGCTTGCCGAGCGGTGCCAGCGGACGAGGCGGAAATCCTTGTGATCGCCGCCCCGGGACTCGACCCGCTCGACCCCGCCTCCGCAATCGAGCGGATCGCAGGCCGCCCCGACGCGGGCCTACCGGACTACCCCGCACTCATCGGCCCCCAGTGCCGGACCGTCTGGTTGCTCACCGCCGGTGCCGAACACGTCGACCGCGATGACGCCAATGTGTCTCCCGCACAGGCGGCGCTGGCGGCGATGCATCGCAGCATCGGCTTCGAATTCCCGGACCAGGCATTCGGGCACCTGGACCTCGAACACCGCGATCCCGACCCCGCAACGGCACGGCTCGCCATCGACGTGCTGCTGGATGAGGTGGCCGAGGTCGCCGTGCGCGGCGCCGGATCGCCGCGACGCCACGTCCGCACGTTCCGTGCGTGCCGCCAATCGGCGACCCCGCGCCCGCTCGATACCGCCGCCTTGGACGACGTGGTGATCACCGGCGGCAGCGGAGCGATCGGCCTGCAGTACGCGCGGTATTGCCTGGAACGCGGCGCCCGGACCGTCACCTTGCTGAGCCGCCACGGTGTTGATCCGACGGTGCTGCGCGAGCTCGTGGGCCAGTATGACGCCAAAGTCCGCGCCCCCCAATGCGATATCACCGATAGGGAAGCCCTGGCCGCCGTCGCCGCCGAATATGCGGGTTCGGGCGCGTCACTGCTGATCCACACCGCGGGCATCGCTCAGGCCCGCTCACGATCGGATCTCAGCGGCGCTGACGTTGCGGCGGTGTGCGCGGCCAAAGTCCGCGGACTGGCCTTGCTGGCCGACGTGTGGCCGCTGCGCCCGGACTGCCGGATCCTGGCCTGCTCGTCGGTATTCGGGGTCTGGGGCGGGCACCACCACGCGGCCTACGCGGCATCCAACCGGATGCTCGACGTGTTGGCCGCCCAGTTGCGCGCCGCCGGCCGCGACTGCACGGCGATCCGCTGGGGCCTGTGGCAGGGCGCCGGGGTCGTGGTGGGCACCGAGATCACGCGCACCGAGCGTTCCGGTCTGGTGGCGATGGACCCGCAGCGGGCGATCGAGGCCAGCCTGTACGGCTACGACGGCGATCCGCTGATCTTCGACGCCGACTTCGAGCGGCTTCAGGTGTTCTTCGAAAGCCAGGGCATGCCAATGCCGTTCAGTGATGCACGCACCGGCGAGGGCGAGGAAACCGACACCTCGGCTGAGAAGCCGCTCGCCGACATCGTGCGGGCCGAGCTGGCGGCGACGCTTCACCTGGGTGATTCGCTGTCGATCGACCCGGGCGCCTCGCTGATCGACCTGGGTGTGGACTCCTTGCTCGCACTCGATTTACGCAAACGGCTGCGCCGGACGGTGGGGAACTCGGTTCCGGTGTCCCGCATGCTCGGCGGCATCACGGTGACCGAGCTGATCGACGCGCTGCGTGCCGACCCGACCGGCGCGCCCGCGGCGAAGCCGTCATTCGAGCGCGCCGGCGCCGCCAACGGTGCGCACCACTCAACGCTCGCGATGCTAGAAAGGTTGGACTCCTAGCGTGACTAACACCACCGGCGTCAGCACCCGGCTCGACGACGAACGCCTGGAACTGCTGCGCCGCAAGCTGACCGAACGCGGCCTGGCCAGGACGGCGGGCGCGGCGCCCGCGTCGGCCGACGACGGGCCGCGCATGTCGGTCGGCCAGCACCGGATGTGGTTCGTGCAGTCAGTCGATCCTGACAGCGCGCTGCTCAACATCTGCGTCTCCTACCGCCTGTCCGGCACCGTCGACATCGCACAGCTGCATCGTGCGGTCGACGCCGTCGCCGCGCGACACCCGGTGCTGCACACGACGTATGCCAGCGACGCCGAGGGCGATCCGCATCCGGTGACTCGCGAGGACCTGCGGCCCGAGTGGGCCGAACACGACCTGGCCGGGCTGACCGACCAGGCGCGCCGGCTGCGGCTGGACGTGTTGGCGCAGCGCGACTTTCGCCGCCCATTCGACCTGAGCAAGGATTCGCCGCTGCGGGTCACGGTGGCGCGGCTGGCCGACGACGAGCTGATGCTGCTGATCACCGCGCATCACATCGCCTGGGACGACGGCTCGTGGGCACCGTTCTTCGCGGATCTGACTCGCGCCTACACCGACCCCGATGCCTTCGCCGATGGGCAGGTCCGCCCGGGCATCTCGGTGGATGCGGCCGCCGTTCGTCAGGCGGATCTGGACTACTGGCGCCCGCTGATGGCCGACCTGCCGGAGCCACTCGAGCTTCCCGGGCCCAACGGTTCGGTCGTGCCCACGACCTGGCGCGCGCAGCGCGCGGTCGCGCAATTGTCGCCCGACACCGTCGACCGGGCCGCGGCGTTGGCCCGCGACACGGGTGCCACCCCGTACATGGTGTTGATGGCGGCCTTCGCCGCCCTGGTGCACCGCTACACCCAGTCGACCGACTTCCTGGTGGCCGCCCCGGTGCTCAACCGCGGCGTGGGCACCGAGGATGTCATCGGCTACCACGGCAACACGGTGGTGATCCGGCTGCGCCCGCAGCCGCACCAGACGTTCCGTGAGCTGCTGAGCCAAACCCGTGACGGCGCGGTGGGCGCCTTCGCTCATTCGCGCGCCGACCTGGATTGGCTGGTCCGCGAGTCGAATCCCGATCGCCGGCATGGCGCCGACCGGATGACCCGGGTGAGCTTCGGGCAGCGGGAGCCCGATGGCCGCGGCTTCTGCCCGCCGGGCGTGCGTTGCGAACGCGGTGAATTGCGCGGCCATTTCAACCAATTGCCGTTGAGCCTGATGGTCGAGCTGGACCGGACACCCGACGGCGCCGGCGGTGGCGTGATCGAGGCGGAATACCTCGTCGAGGTGATGGACCAGCAGTTGGTCGAGCAATTGCTACGCCACTACGCCGCCCTGCTGGATGGCGTGCTGTCCGACCCCGACGTGAAGCTGTCGGCGTGCGCGCTGATGGGTGCCGAAGACGCCGAGTGGCTGCGCGCGGTGTCGACCGGCGAGGAGTTCGTCACACCGGCCAGCACGTTGCCCGACCTGGTCAGCCGCCGGGCGGGTCTGACGCCGGATGCCGTTGCGGTCGTCTACGAGGGGCGTGCCTACTCCTACCGAGAGATCGACGAAGAGTCGAACCGGTTGGCGCACTGGCTCATCGAGCAGGGGATCGGTACCGAAGACCGCGTCGCGGTGCTGCTGGACAAGTCGCCCGAATTGGTCATCACCGCGCTCGGGGTGCTCAAGGCGGGCGGGGTTTATCTGCCGGTGGATCCCACCTATCCGGAGGACCGGCTGAGCTTCATTCTCGACGACGCGGACGCCAAACTGGTGCTGCGCGAACCGGTTTCCGACGCCGCGCGCTATCCGGGCACCGCGCCCGCGAAGTTGATCCGGCCGCTGAGCCCGCAAAACACCGCCTACCTGATCTACACCTCGGGCTCCACCGGGCTGCCCAAGGGTGTGCCGGTGCCGCACGCGCCAATCGCCGAGTACTTCGTCTGGTTCGGCGACGAATACCGCATCGACGACACCGACCGGCTGCTGCAGGTCGCCTCGCCCAGCTTCGACGTGTCGATGGGCGAGATCTTCGGCACGTTGATCATGGGGGCCCGCTTGGTGATTCCGCGGCCCGACGGGCTGCGCGACATCGGCTATCTCACCGATCTTTTGGCCCGCGAAGGCATCACCTCCATGCACTTCGTGCCGTCGTTGCTGGGGCTCTTCCTGTCCCTGCCGGGCGTCAGCCAGTGGCGGACGCTGCGGCGCGTGCCGATCGGCGGCGAGGCCCTGCCCGGTGAGATCGCCGACAAGTTCCACGCCACCTTCGACGCGTCGCTGTACAACTTCTACGGGCCGACCGAGACCGTGGTGAACTGCACCAGCTACCCGGTGGAAGGCACCCAGGGCACCCGGGTGGTGCCGATCGGCCGACCCAAGATCAACACTCAGGTATATCTGCTCGACAATGCCCTGCAGCCAGTTCCCGTCGGCGTGATCGGTGAGATCTACATCGCCGGAACGCATGTCGCGCACGGATACCATCGCAGGCCCCAGTTGACGGCCGAGCGCTTCGTCGCCGACCCGTTCACGCCGGGCGGGCGGATGTACCGCTCCGGAGACCTGGCCCGCCGCAACGCCCACGGTGACATCGAGTTCGTCGGCCGCGCCGACGAGCAGGTGAAGATCCGCGGCTTCCGCATCGAGTTGGGCGAAATCGCGGCCGCGATCTCGGTGGACCCCAGCGTCGGACAAGCGGTCGTGTTGGCCATGGACCTGCCCCAGCTGGGCAAGAGCCTGGTGGGATACGTGACGCCGGCCCAGGGCGCCGGCACGGAATCGGTTGACGTCGAGCGCATCCGCGCCCGGGTGGCCGCCGCGCTGCCGGACTACATGACCCCGGCCGCCTATGTGGTGCTCGACCAGATTCCGATCACCGCGCATCAGAAGATCGACCGCGCCGCGCTGCCGCAACCACAAATCGCGGCCGCCACCGAATACCGCGACCCGACGACTCCCACCGAACAGCGCGTCGCGCAACTGTTTTCGGGACTGCTCGGACACGACCGGGTGGGCGTCGACGACTCGTTCTTCGATCTGGGCGGCCACTCGCTGGTCGCCACCAAACTGGTGACCGCGATCCGCGCCGAGTGTGGTGTGGAGATCGGCATCCGCGACGTCTTCGAACTCGCCACGGTCGGGGCGTTGGCCGAGCGGATCGACCAGCTGAGTGCCGGCGAGCTGACGCCGTCGCGGCCCAGGCTGATCACCACCGCACACGACGAGCCCATGCCGCTGTCGGCGTCCCAGCTGCGCAGCTGGTTCGCCTACCGCGTGGACGGGCCCAGTCGGGTCAACAACATTCCCTTCGCGGCGAAACTGACCGGGCCGTGGGACATCGGTGCGCTGATCGCCGCCGTCGGCGATGTCGTTGCCCGGCACGAGATCCTGCGCACCAGCTACGTCGAGTTGGACGGTGTGCCCTACCAGGTGGTGGGTCCGGCCAATGTCGAAATCCCGGTGCGCCGCGAGGAGGGGCCCGACGACGCCTGGCTGCAGCAGCAGCTCGACATCGAACGGTGCCATTGCTTCGAGCTGGACGCCGAACTGCCGATCCGGGTCGCGGTGCTGCGCACCGAGAACACCGCGGAACACGTGCTGTCGCTGGTCGTGCACCACATCGCGTCCGACCATTGGTCGGCGGGCGTGCTGTTCTCCGACGTGATGACGGCCTACCGGGCCCGGCGCGGGGGAGAAGCGCCATCCTGGGCCCCGCTTCGGGTGCAGTACGCCGACTACGCGGCGTGGCAGCGCACGTTCCTGGGCGACGCCGGCGGGCAGGAATCCGCGATCTCCGCCGACCAGCGGGAGTACTGGACCCGGCAACTGGCCGGTCTGCCGGAGGACACCGGGCTGCGTCCGGACTTCCCCCGCCAGCCCGTGCCCAGCGGTGCGGGCGAGTCCGTCGACTTCCACATCGACGCGGCGACGCGGGCCAAGCTCGGCGAGCTGTGCCGCGAGCTGGGCATCACCGAATTCATGTTGCTGCAAACGGCCGTCGCCGTGGTGTTACACAAAGCCGGTGGCGGAACCGACATTCCGTTGGGCACCCCGGTCGCGGGTCGCACCGAAGCCGAGTTGGACCAGCTGATCGGATTCTTCGTCAACATCCTGGTGCTGCGCAACGACATGGACGGCAACCCGACGTTGCGCGAACTGCTCAAGCGGGCCCGGGAGACCGCCCTGGCCGCCTACGCCCACCAGGACCTGCCGTTCGACCGTGTCGTCGACAGCGTCAGCCCGGTGCGCTCGTTGTCCCGCAACCCGCTGTTCCAGGTCGTGGTGCACGTGCGGGATCACCTGTCCGCTACCCGGGTCATCGAGACCGCGGCGGCCGGCAGCGGCGAGCAGGACACCGTGTGCACCTCGCTCGACCCCATCTTCGACATGGCGCATGCGGATCTGAGCGTCAACTTCTTCGGCACCGACGGCTCCGGCGACATCGGATACAACTGCAATCTCATCTACCGCACCGAGCTCTACGCCAGGACCACCATCGAGCGGTTGGCCGGATGGCTGACCCGGGCGCTCACCGAGTTTGCCGACGACCTCGATCAGACTTTGCGAGACGTCCAGCTGATCGACGCCGGCGAGCAAGACCGCATCCTGCGCGACTGGAGCCGCGGCGAGCAACCGCCGCACGACCGGCCGCGCACCATCCCGGAATTGCTCGAACCCAGCCGCGCCTGGGGAAGCGACCGGATCGCGGTGCGCTGCGGCGGCGACAGCATCGATTACCCTGCACTGCACCGTAGTTCGGACAATCTGGCCGCCCTGCTCATCAGAAGCGGCGTGGGCCCGGGCACGCTGGTTGGATTGTCGACCCGGCGGAGCATCGATCTGGTGGTGGCGCTGGTGGCCATCATGAAGGCCGGCGCCGGGTACTTCCCCATCGATCCCGGTTATCCGCTGGCGCGAAAGCAATTCATGCTCGACGACGTCGCGCCGCCGGTCGTGATCGCGACCGTCGAAGCGACGGACACCATGCCGCAGGTGCCCGGCGTCGAGCTGATCTCGCTGGACGATCCCCAGGTACGCACCCTGGTCAACAGCGACGACGTCGATCCGCAGGCGAGGAATGCGCGGGCGCCACACCCCGATGACCCGATGTACCTGGTGTTCACTTCCGGGTCCACCGGCAAGCCGAAAGGGGCAGTGGGAACGCATCGTTCGATGGCCGCCCGGCTCGACTGGCAGCTGCGCCACTACCCGCCGCGCACCGACGACGTGCGCCTGGCGCAGGCCTCGATCACCTTCCTCGAAGGCGGCATGGAGATGCTGGCCGGCCTGGCGGCCGGCGCCACCATGATCCTGGCCGACGACGCCGAACACCGCGACCCGGAGGCCCTCGGGGACCTGATGAACCGGTACTCGGTCGCTCAGGTCACCGCGGTGCCCAGCCTGGTCTCGGCCCTGGTGGACAGCCGGCCCGACGCCGTGCGGTCGCTGTCTCGGCTGGTCTGCGGCGGCGAACCGGTGAGCGCGTCGCTGCTGGCGCGGCTGGTGTCGGTGTGCGCCGACGAGTGTGACGGCGGCACCCAGCTGTTGAACAACATCGGTTCCACCGAGACGTCCGGTGCGGTGTCCCGCGGGCCGTTGGCCCCACCGAATCCGCTTGTCGGAAGGCCCGTCCCGGGTGCGCAGGCCTATCTGCTCGACGATGGGCTGCGTCCCGTGCCCGTCGGAGTGGTGGGCGAGCTGTACTACTCCGGTGACCAGCTGGCTCGGGGATATTGGAAACGCCCCGGCCTGACCGCCACCCGTTTTGTCGCCAATCCCTATGGACTCGAGCCGGGTTCGCGGTTGTACCGCAGCGGCGACCTGGCCCGGTGGACCGAGGACGGGCAGCTGGAGTTCGTCGGGCGTTCCGACCACCAGGTGCAGGTGCGTGGTTTCCGCGTCGAGCTGGCCGAGGTCGAGTCGGCCCTGGCGGCCGTCGATGGTGTCGCCGCCGCGGCGGCTCGCACCTGGGAGGTGCACGGCGGCACGTCGCTGGCCGGATATGTTGTGCCGCAACGGCCTATCTCGGATGACGCCGAGAAGGCGGCTTTCGCAGGGGAGGTGCGCGCCGCCATCGCCACGACGCTGCCGGGGTACATGCTGCCGTCGTCGCTGACCGTGCTCGACGCCCTGCCCAAAACCGAATCGGGCAAGCTGAACCGGCCCGGGTTGCCGCGGCCGGCGGTCAGCACCGGCGGTCAGACCGAACCCGCCCGCACCGACACCGAACGGGCGCTGGCCAAGGTGTTCGCCGAACTGCTGTCCACCCCCGAGGTCGGGCGCTTCGACGACTTCTTCGCCCTCGGCGGTGACAGCATCCTGTCCGTGCAGCTCGCCTCGCGGGCGCGGGCCGCCGGCCTGGCCGTGAGCCCGCGGATGATCTTCGAGAATCCGACGGTGCAGCAGCTGGCGGCCGCGCTGGATGCCCTGGGCGACGCGGAATCCGGCATCGAGCAGCAAGAGCCGGCGGCCGATACCCGTTTCGAGCCGATGAGCACCTCCGGGCTGTCGTCCTCGGACCTGGCCGCGGTGACGCAGCTTTGGTCGTCGTCACGCCAAGGCACGACGTGACGGCCGCCAAAACCGATGTCGCGCCCGACATCGAAGACGTCATGGCGCTGAGCCCGCTGCAGGAGGGCTTGTATTCGCTGACCACGCTCGCCGAATTCGCCGATGGCGAAGAGGCGGACGACCCGTACGTCATCGGGATCGCCGCGGACATCTCCGGCGCACTCGACGTCGCACTGCTGCGCGACTGCGCGGAGCAGATGTTGGTGCGCCACCCGAACCTGCGGGCCAGCTTCTTCAGCCGGGGGATCCCGCGACCGGTGCAGATCGTGCCGTCCCGCGTCGAGCTGCCCTGGCGGCTCATCGTCGCCGCGCCGGGGGACGTAGCGGCGCTGGAAATCGGCGAACGGCGGCGACCGTTCGATCTGGAGCACGGGCCGGCCATCCGCTTCCTGCTGATCGAATTGCCCGGCGAGCAATGGCGTTTGGTACTCACCGCCCATCACATCGTGATCGACGGTTGGTCGCTGCCGGTGTTCGTCAACGAGATGATGATGCTGTACCAGGCCGGCGGCGATCCGGCGGCGCTGCCCGCCGCCCCGCGGCCCTACCGCGACTACATCGGCTGGCTGGCGAGCCGCGATTCGGAAGCCAGCCAACGGGTCTGGCGCGAACACCTGGCGGGCCTGCCGGGCCCCACCCTGCTCGCCGCCGCCCTGGGATCCATGGACACGAGCGAGGGCCAGCAACCGGGGCTGCCGCGCACCACCCGACTGCGACTGCCGGCCGAAACCACCGCGCGGCTGGTCGACGACACCCGCTCCCGGGGCGTCACCGTCAACACCCTGATGCAAATGGCCTGGGCGCTGGTGTTGTCGCGGCTCACTGATACGCACGACGTGGTGTTCGGGGTCACGGTGTCCGGCCGTCCCCCCGAACTGACCGGCGTCGAGACCATGGTCGGCTTGTTCATCAATACCGTGCCGCTGCGGGTCCGGCTCGACCCGTCCGCCTCCGCCGGCGACCAGTGCCGCGCCGTGCAGCGCACCGCCGCGCTGCTGCGCGAACACAGCTATCTCGGGCATGCCCAACTTCGCGCCCTCGGCGGCGTCGGGGAGATGTTCGACACCCTGCTGGTCTACGAGAACTTTCCGATGGACGGCCTGACCGCCGGCGGCGAATTGACCGCCGGCGGAGCGACATTCCGGCCGTCCGCGCTGCAGACCCTGTCGCATTTCCCGATCGCCATCGCCGCCCACATGGAAGGCGGCGAGCTGGTGGTGCTGATCGAAGCGATCGACGGAGCGCTGGGGGCGGTTCCCGCCGCCACCTTCGGGCGCCGCGTGCTGACCACCGCCGAGCGACTGCTGCAGGGCTGGGAGCGTCCCCTGCGCGAGGTCAGCGTCCTGCTCGACGATGAGGACGGCCCGCTGGGCGCGACCGCAACGCCGAAACCGGTGGCGCCGTTGAGCATCCACGCCCGCTTCGCCGACGTCGTGGCCAGGACGCCGGACAACCCGGCTATCAGCTGGGCGGGCGGGACGCTGAGCTACCGCGAGCTGAACCGGCACGCCACCCGGCTTGCGGCGCGACTCGCCCGACAGGGCGTCAAGTCCGAAACACCCGTGGCTCTCAAACTTTCGCGAGGGCCGCACTACATCATCGCGCTATTGGCCGTGCTCAAAGCCGGAGGCATGTGCGTGCCGATGGAGCCCGGCATGCCCCCCGAACGGATCGACTCGATCTTGCGCCAATCGGGCGCGTCGATCGTCTTGGACGAAGAGCTGACCGAAAAGCTGCTCGAGGCCGGCGAACCGCACGACGACGACTTCGACGCCGTCGACGTTCCACCCGCGCAGGCCGCCTACGTCGTGTTCACCTCCGGCACGACGGGAGAACCCAAGGGCGTCATCGGAACTCACGGCGCGGTGGGCGCCTACGCCGACGATCATCTGGACCGCGTATTGCGGCCCGCGGCAGCCACACTGGGCCGGCCCCTGCGCATCGCCCACGCATGGTCGTTCGCCTTCGACGCCGCCTGGCAGCCGCTGGTCGGCCTGCTCGACGGGCACGTCGTGCATGTCGTCGACGAGCAGACCCAGACCGATGCCGAGGCGCTGGTCGCGCTGATCGCCGCGCAGGGCATCGACATGATCGACACCACCCCGTCGATGTTTGCCCAGCTGCAGGCGTTCGGTTTGCTCACCGAGGCGCCGCTGACCGTGCTGGCGCTGGGCGGCGAGGCGGTGGGCAGCGCGGCCTGGGCGCGGATCCGCAACACCTGCGACACCACCTCGATGACGGCGCACAACTGCTACGGGCCCACCGAAACCACGGTCGAGGCGGTGGTCGCCACCATCGCCGAGTACGACGAGCCCTCGATCGGACGCCCGACCCGGCACACCCGCGGCTACGTACTGGATTCCGCGCTGCGCCCGGTGCCCTGCGGGGCGACGGGCGAACTGTATCTGGGCGGTGCCCAGCTGGCCCGCGGCTATCTGGGCCGCGCCCCGGAGACCGCGGCACGCTTTGTCGCCGACCCGTTCGCGGCGGCAGAACGGATGTATCGCACCGGCGATTTGGTGCGCCGATTGCCCGACGGCTCACTGCAATACGTGGGACGAGCCGACGCCCAGGTGAAGATTCGCGGCCACCGCGTCGAACCCGGCGAGATCGCGGCCGCCCTCGAATCACATCCGGCCGTGCGGCACGCCGGGGTGCTGGTACGGCAACGCCGAGGCGTTGCGCGGCTCACCGCATACGTCGCGATCGACCCGGCCACCGAAGGGTCCACGGCCGCCGAGTTGCGGAGCATGCTCAGCAACCGGCTGCCGCGCTACATGGTTCCACAGCGCATCATCGTGGTCGACGAGATTCCGTTGACCCCCAACGGAAAACTCGACGAAACGGCATTGGCCGCATTCGACGCCGACGAATCCGAAGCCGGCGCGGCGTCGCCCGAGACGCCCACGGAATCCGCGCTGGCCGAGCTGCTCGCCGAGCTGCTCGGCCAATCGCGCATCGACGTCACCGCCGACTTTTTGCAGCTGGGCCTGGACAGCATCATGGCGTTGTCGGTGGTGCAAGCGGCCCGGGCACGCGGAATTGCGTTGCGCGCCAGGCTCATCCTCGAGTGCGGCAACGTCCGCGAACTGGCCGAAGCGATCGACTCGGAGACCACGGCCGCCGCCCGGCAGGCGGACACCGGTACCGGACCGATGCCGTTGCTGCCCAACGGCCGATGGCTCTACGAGCACGGCGACCCGCGCAGGCTCGCCCAGACCGAAGCCATCCGATTGCCCGAGACGCTGCGCCGCGAACAGCTGGAAGCGGCCCTGGCCGGCATCATCGAGGGCCACGAGGTGCTGCGCACCCGGGTGGACCGCTCCACCATGACCCTGGTACCCAACCCCGGCGCCGATATTCGCAACGCACTCAACGAGGTTGAGGTGAGCGGCGATCTGGCCGCGGCGGTACCGGCCCGCGTCACCGAGGCCGTCGAGCGCGTGGACCCAGAACGCGGAACGCTGCTGTCCGCGGTGTGGCTTCGACCGCCCGCCGGGGAAAGCGTTCTGCTGCTGGCCGCGCACGTCGTCGCGCTGGACCCCGCGTCGTGGCGAGTGATCCTCGGTGAACTCGGCGCCGCGCTGGCGGCCGCGGCCACCGGCCACTCGCCGGCGCCCGTTCGCGAACACACCAGCTATCGCCGCTGGGCCGACGCGCTCACCGCGCGGGCGCGGCGGCTGGACACGGCGCAATTCTGGGCGTCCCAGCTCGACGGCGACGATCCCGACCTCGGTGCCCGGCGGCTGGATCCCCGCAGCGATCGGGCCCGCGATCTGATCGTCCGCAATGCCGTCACCGACGCCGACGTCACCCGCCGGCTGCTGGATTCGGGTCTGCCGTTGCCCACGCTGCTGGTCACCGCCACCGCGGCGACGGTGACCCGCTGGCGCGAGCTGCGCGGCCAGC